>CALLZL010000411.1 GCA_937859575.1 uncultured Chloroflexota bacterium | reverse complement strand
ATGGCGGCATCCTGCTGATGCATGGCCGCCTCGAAACCGCGGCCCGGTTGAGCGGCTGGATCGATCAGTTGCAGGCATTGGGGCTCGAACCGACAACCTTGAGTGAAACCTTGCGTTAACCACAAGAGATCATTGATCGTCACGTACGTCATGCCATTGCCTGGCTCATCCTATAGCAGTAGTGCCTCAGATCGGGGCCACCGCTGCCCTAGTGAAACCGAAGAGAACTGTGTCACACAATCAATTCATTCCGCTCAACCGGCAGTTTGCACCGCTTGCCGAACGCATCGTTGCCGAAGCCACCGTGATCGACAATCGCATCCTGCGCATCGATCATTTTCTCAACCATCGTATCGAGCCGGCGCTGATGATGGCTATGGGTCGCGAACTGGCCGCACGGATCGCCCCGTTTGCGCCGGATCTGGTACTAACCGCTGAGGCCAGCGGGATCCCGCCGGCGCTTGCGGTGGCTGTCGCCCTTGATCGACCACTGGTGTATGCCAAAAAGTATGCCCCGATCGTCGAACTCCCCTCGCTCTCGCGGATCGTACCCTCGCCGACACGCGGCGGCGATTATCGGCTTGCGATTGCAGCTCGTTTTATTCCCGCCGGGTCACGGGTTGCCCTAATCGACGACTTCCTTGCCAATGGCGGCACCGCCCGCGCCCTGGCCGAAATGGTCGATGAGGCCGGCGCTCAGCTGGTTGTAGTCGGGTTTGTGGTCGAGAAGCTCTTTCAACACGGCCGATCACTCCTGGCAGCCCTCGATGTGCCGATCGCCACCCTGGCACAGGTCGAGCGCATGGAAGGTGGTAAGGTTGTACTCGCCCAGGAGCTGCCATGAGAAGCCTCGCACTATCGCTGCATGCCGACCGGCCGCTCGATATCACGAGCTGGCTATGGGCGCTTGATGATGCGCGACGGCGCACGCTTGAGACGCTCGCAGGAATGGATGCGGCACTGATCGATGTGCCGGCCGGCCCACAGGGTGAAACGATCGGTATGCTGCTGTACCACATTGCCGCTATCGAAGCCGACTGGCTTTTCGCCGATGTGCTTGAACGCGAGTTTCCCGAAGCGGTGACGGCACTCTTTCCTCATGATGTGCGCGACGGCGCAGGGCATCTGAGCAATGTCATCGGACAATCGCTTGACGAACACCTGGCACGGCTGGCGACGGTGCGCTCGTATCTGCACCGCGAATTGAAGTCGCTCCCCGATGCCGACTGGCGGCGGGTGCGACAGATGACTGGCTATACCGTGACGCCGGAATGGGTGCTGCACCACCTGTTGCAGCACGAGGCCGAGCATCGCGGCCAGATCGGGTGGTTGCACACCCTGGCGAAAGCAACATGACGGCACCATACCGCAAACTGCCCGCCGTTGATGCGCTGGTGCGCTCGGCAATCATCGAGGGCGGCGACATCCCACGGGATCTGTTGGTGGCGGCCGCACGGGCGACCCTCGATGCAGCGCGGCAGGCGATCCGCGACGGTTATGCCGCACCTGCGCCTGCTGCACTCGCCGCTGCCGCCGTGCAGCGTGCCCGCACCTGGCTTACCCCCTCGCTGCGGCCACTGATCAATGCTTCGGGCGTCATTCTGCAAACCAACCTTGGTCGGGCTCCATTAAGTGCTGCGGCATTGGCGGCTATGCAAGCCGTCGGCAGCGGCTATTCAAACCTCGAGTACGACATCACCAGCGGGGTGCGCGGCTCGCGGAGCAGCCACCTGACGGCGCTCCTCTGCCGGCTGACGGGTGCCGAGTCAGCCCTGGCCGTCAATAATAATGCCGCGGCGATCTACCTGGTGTTGCTGGCACTCGCCGGCGGGCACGAAGTGATCGTCTCGCGTGGGCAGGCTGTCGAGATCGGCGGCGGTTTCCGCATCCCCGAAGTACTGCCCCAAAGCGGCGCACCCCCGGCGGAAGTCGGCACGACCAACCGCACATACGCCAGCAATTATGAAGCGGCCATCGGCCCGCCAACCGCCCTGCTCATGCGCATTCATACCAGCAACTTTCGCCTGAGTGGGTTTGTCCACGAAACCAGCCTCGCCGATATGGTGGCTGTCGGCCGGGCGCATGGCGTGGCGGTACTCGACGATCTGGGGAGCGGTACGCTCCTGCCGACCGCGCCATATGGCCTGGCAGCCGAACCCACCGTGCAAGAGAGCATCATCGCCGGTGCCGATCTGGTCTGCTTCAGTGGCGACAAGCTGCTCGGTGGGCCACAGGCCGGGCTGATTGTTGGTCGGGCCGATCTCATCAACCGGCTACGGCAGCATCCGCTGGCTCGCGCACTGCGGATCGATAAAACCACGATTGCCGGGCTGGAAGCAACCCTCCTGAGCTACCTCCGTGGGCGAGCAGTCGAAGAGATCCCGATCTGGCGCATGATCGCCACACCAGTCGAACAGCTACGACAGCGTGCCGAGCGGATCGCCGCCCGCATCAGCGGTGCAACGATTGCCACAACGGTTGCGACCATCGGCGGTGGATCGCTACCGGGCGAAACCTTGCCAAGCATCGCGGTTGCGCTCCCCGGTTCCCGGCCCGATACACTGGCACAGGTCTTACGCTGCGGCGATCCCCCGATCATTGCCCGCATTACCGATGCACAACTGCTGATCGACCTGCGCAGTGTGCCGGAAGAAGCGGATCTACTGCTTGCAGAAGCGATCCTTGCTGCTCTTGCATAGATCAGCGAAGCGTGGTAAGATACCGTACGTGCGAAACACGACTCTGTAGCTCAGTGGATTAGAGCGCTTCCCTGCGGAGGAAGAGGTCGGGCGTTCGAGTCGCCCCAGAGTCGCCACCACGGAAAGCGGTCGCGGTTCGCGCGGCCGTTTTTCTATGAACAACTGCATATGGGGAGGTGACAGAGTGGTTGAACGTGCTCGTCTCGAAAACGAGTTGGGCCTGAAAACCCACGTGGGTTCGAATCCCACCCTCCCCGCCACATCACCACCAACCCGCTCTCGCATATGAGAGCGGGTTTTGATTCGCACAAAACACGATTATAATAGGCTTCAGCACGCCTACAACTTCAGGCATAACCAACCACACAGTGCAGCGACGCAGGCACAACCCGCGCCGCCTATAGTTCTGCAGAACATGAAAGGGGTGAAGCGGTGGATATCAGTACATTCCGTTTTCAGCCGGATCTGGCCGAGGCGACGACGATTCCCGCGAGCTGGTATGTTGATCCGGCCATGCTACCGCTCGAAAAAGCACGCATCTTCGGCAACACCTGGCAGATTGTCGGCCGGCTCGATCAGCTACAGAAGCCAGGCGACTTCTTTACATGCCAGGTGGTTGATGAGCCGCTGGTCATTACCCGTGCGACCGACGGTACCATCCATGCCTTCTATAATGTCTGCCGGCATCGGGCCGGGGTTGTGGCCGATGGCAGCGGGAACCGCAAGGCGCTGCAGTGCAGTTACCACGGCTGGACATATAGCCTCGATGGGCGGCTGCTGACGACACCTGAGTTTGAAGGGGTGCGCTGTTTCGATAAAGCTGCCAATGGCCTGGTACCGGTATTGGTTGATACCTGGGGGCCGTTTATCTTCGTTAATCTTGATCCGCAGGCGCTGCCGCTCCACGACATCCTTGGCGCCATTCCCGCCGAAACCCAACACATGCCGCTGACGCGCATGGGGTACTATAAGCGGATCGATTATGAGATCGCCTGCAACTGGAAGGTGTATGTCGATAACTATCTCGAAGGGTATCACATTCCACTGGCGCATCCCGGCCTGTATAAAGAGATCGACTACAAGCAGTATCGGGTCGATACCTTCCGTCATTACTCGAAGCAACTGGCACCCATCCGTGAAAAACCGGATTCGCTCTACCGCCGCAACCTGGAAGAAGGTGCCGATGCACAGGCGCTCTACTACTGGATCTTTCCTAATCTCATGCTGAATATCTACCCCGACAACCTGCAGACCAATATTATCGTGCCGCTGAGCCATGATCGAACGCTTACAATCTTCGAGTGGTATGTGCTCGACATCGACCGACCCGAAGTCGCACAGGATTTCCATAAGTCATTTAAGTTCAGTGACCTGATCCAGAAGGAAGATATCGATATCTGCGAGGCAGTACAGAAGCGCCTCGCATCGCGCTCGTACGATGTTGGGCGCTTCTCGGTACTGCGCGAGAATGGTGTCCACCATTTCCACGGCCTGCTCTGCGAATATCTGCAGCGGGGTGAGGCGTGACCCAACCCTATGATGCGATTATCATCGGCGGCGGCCACAATGGGCTGGTGGCTGCCTGCTACCTGGCAAAGGCCGGCCGGCGCGTCCTGGTGCTCGAACGCTACCATACCGTCGGCGGTGCGGCAATAACCGAAGAGATCCACCCCGGTTTTCATGTCTCGGTCGCTTCATACTCGATGAGCCTCATGCGCCCCGAGATCATCGCTGAACTGCGCCTGCCGGAGTATGGATTTGCCGTGTACCCCAAAACACCATCCTACTTCATGCCCTTCCCCGATGGCGAACATATTCTGCTGTATGCCGGCGACCGCGAACGCACAAAACGTGAGATCGCGCGCTTTTCGGCGCACGATGCGGCAGCATACGATGCCTGGGAAGATTTCTGGGATCGCTGCTGTGACATTATCGAGCCGACCCTTATGCAGCCGCCGATCAGCCATGCCGAACTGGCGCAACGCTTCGGCGATGCCGGCTACAGCGACGACTGGCGGCGGCTCATGTTGCTCTCGATGGGTGATCTGCTCGGCGAGTTTTTCGAGTCGGAGTATATCAAGGCGATCATGGTGCCACAAAGCCTGATCAGCACGATGGCCGGCCCCGCCACCCCCGGCGCACCATATGTGTTCCTGGTGCATGCGATCGGTCGGGCAATTCAGGGGCGGCGTGGTATCTGGGGCTATGTGCGGGGCGGCATGGGTACCGTGACGCGTACCCTGGCCGCTGCCGCTACCGATCTGGGTGTCGAGATCCGTACCTCGGCACCGGTTGCACAGGTGCTCGTCGAACATGGCGCAGCGGCTGGCGTCATCCTCGAAAACGGCACAACAATCCGCAGTCGTACGGTGCTCTCGAATGCCGAACCGAAGCGAACATTTCTGGGTCTCTGCCCGGAAAGCGCACTGCCGGAAGATTTTCGTACACGGCTCGAGCGCAACTGGCGTACCGGTGGAACGGTCTATAAACTGAATCTGGCGCTGGCCGAACTGCTCCGCTATCGGGCCGCCCCACCCGACCTGCCGGCCGAAGTGGTGTCGGCCGGAACGATCGATATCGCACCGACACTTGGCTATCTTGAGCGTGCCTGGGATGATTTCAAGCGCGGCGAGCCGAGCCGTGAACCGTTTATTGAGATCTTTTCACAATCGCCAACCGACCCGACACTGGCACCACCCGGCAAGCATGTCATGTCGTGTTTCTGTCAGTACTTCCCCTACGAAGTTGCCGGCCGCAGCTGGGATGACGGCCTGCGCGAAGAGATTGCCGACCGCATCCTGGCGAAACTGGCCGAGTATGCCCCCAATATCACCAATGCCGTGATCGCACGGCAGATGCTCAGCCCGCTCGATCTCGAACGACGCTTCGGGCTCACCGGCGGCAACATCTTTCATGGTGAAATCACCCCCGATCAGAGCTTCAATCTGCGGCCGGTGTCGGGGTTTGCCGATTACCGTACCCCACTGGCCGGGCTCTATCTGTGTGGCAGTGGCGCACATCCCGGCGGTGGCGTCACCGGCATTCCCGGGTATAACTGCGCCCAGGTCGTGATCGGGGATCTGGCGAGGGGTTGAAGGAACAAAGAACAAAGGAACAAAGAACAAAGGAACAAAGAACAAAGGAACACCTCATGTCCACCCCACCTCTCATCCCGCAGCGTGCGCTGTTTGTCGTTGCGCATCCGGATGATATCGAGTTCATGGCCGGCGGCCTGGCGGTGCGCTGGGCCGCCGAGGGCGCCGAATTGCACTACTGCCTGCTGACCGACGGTGCGAGCGGCAGCCGCGACCCGGAGATCACACCGGCGGCGCTGATCGAGATGCGCCGTGCCGAACAACGCACCGCCGGGGATTTACTCGGCGTACGCAGCTACACCTTCCTCGGCCACCCCGACGGCCGATTGGTGGCGTCGGTCGAGCTGCGGCTCGAAATCGCACGCGTCATCCGCACCGTGCAACCGGATGCGGTTGTGACGACCGACCCGCGCTTTTTCTATAGCCCGACCTACATTAATCACCCGGATCACCGTGCTGCCGGTGAGGCGACCCTGGCGGCGATCATGCCGATCGCCAATACACGGCTTGCCGCGCTCGAACTACTCACCGAAGGGCTGGAGCCGCACGATGTCGGCGATGTTCTGCGGGCGACACCCGCCGAACCGAACTATTGGCTGCCGCTGCGCGAAGAAGATCTGGCACACAAAGTCGCGATCATGCGCGCGCATGCCAGCCAGATCGTTCAGTTCCCTGGCTTCGAGGAGTTCATTCTGCGCATGGCACGCGAAATGGGGGTACGCGCCAGCGACGCCGGCGTCGCCTGCGATGCAGCCGAGGCGTATACCCATATCACGCTGCGCCGCCCACCAGCCTATAGCGAAGTGCAGAAACATTGAACCATCCGCATCCTGGGAGCGCGGGCGTCCCGCCCGCATGCGCGCAAGATGCGCGCGGTCCCAATAATCAATCATTCTGCACCTGGCTATAGCACCGCAATATGATGCACGTCTCCGCCTTATGATGTATTTACATGGTGAAATAATTCACATAAACTACCGGTATAAGGCTACCGGCTATTTGACGCGGAGGATCACATGGCGGGGAAGATCTTGATTGGTCTGGGGATGTTGTTCACCATTGGTGGCGGGTTACTGTATCTTGCCGTCATGAGTACCGTTTCGATTGCCGCCGGCTACCAGGCCAGTGTGCAGGAATACGCGCACAGCAACCAACTGATCGGCGCAACCATTGCCAGCTGGATCGCGGGGTTCGGCATACTGCTGGCATGCAGTGGTGGGCTGGTGCTAGGTATGCGTCGGATGCGCCGGGCATAAACACCAACCAACAGCAGCGGTAGCGGCAGGCTTCGCCTGCCGCTACCGCTGCTGTTGGTTCCTACAGGCCGGCAGCGCGGCGCAGCGCGTCTGCCTTATCGGTCACTTCCCATGGTGCATCGATATCATCGCGTCCAAAGTGGCCATAGGCTGCTGTTGCCCGATAAATCGGCCGGCGCAGCCGCAGATCCCGAATGATCGCACCCGGCCGTAGATCAAACGCCTCGTTGATCAGCTTGAGGATCATATCTTCGCCAACCGTATGGGTGCCAAAGGTTTCGATATTGATCGAGAGCGGCTGTGCCACACCAATTGCATACGCCAGCTGCACCTCAAAGCGATCGGCAAGCCCGGCAGCCACAATATTCTTCGCCACATAGCGTGCCGCATAAGCTGCGCTCCGATCGACCTTGGTCGGATCTTTGCCCGAAAATGCCCCACCGCCATGGCGGGCAACCCCACCATAGGTATCAACAATAATCTTGCGCCCGGTCAGGCCGCTATCGCCCATCGGGCCGCCAATCACAAACCGGCCGGTAGGGTTCACATAGTATTTCGTTGCACCATCAAGCCATTCGGCCGGGATCGACGGCTTGATCACCTGTTCGATCACATCATGCCGGATCTGCTCTTGGGTTACCTCGGGCGCATGCTGATTACTGATCAGCACCGTATCGATTCGCACCGGCCGGCCATGGGCGTATTCAACCGTCACCTGCGATTTGCCATCCGGCCGCAGATATTCGAGTGTGCCATCTTTGCGCAACCGCGAAAGCCGCCGGCCAAGGCGATGTGCCAGCGCAATCGAGGCCGGCATCAATTCGGGCGTTTCGTTACAGGCAAAACCAAACATCATCCCCTGATCGCCGGCACCGATCGATGCAACTTCGGCATCACTCACGCTGCCATCGCGGGTTTCGAGCGAACGATCAACACCCATCGCAATATCGGGCGATTGGCCATGAATAGCGACCATCACGCCACAGGTATCGGCATCGAAGCCATAAGACGCGTCAGTATACCCAATATCCTTGATCGTCTGACGCACAATCTCTTCGATCGGAATATACCCCTGTTCGTATGTCACTTCGCCGAGCACCACCACCAGGCCCGTCGTCGTGGCGGTTTCACACGCCACCCGCGCTCGCGGATCATGCGACAGAAAGGCATCGAGCACCGCATCAGAAACCTGATCGCACAGTTTATCGGGATGCCCCTCGGTCACCGACTCCGAGGTGAAGTAGAGCTTTGGCGATTGCATAAAAGTTGTCGGCATTGTTCTATACTCCTTAAAGAACCTATGGAAATCCACCGCTTTCGTTGATCACCGTTGCGATCAATGCGCCATACAGCGCAATAAATGCCAGCACCCCGATCAGAATCAGGCCACCAATGGCTATCGCGATCCAGCTATACGTCTGCGCACGCTTTGGATCAGCCGCCTGACCGGCCTGTGTAAGTGCCACGATCCCGACGGCCAACGGTGCCAGGCAACTGAATCCAGGCACAACACACGATAGGATCGTGGTTAACGCAACGGTCAGTGCAATCAACGCAAAACGGTCGGCCCTGGTGGTCGGCTGCGTTTCGATCGCCGGCGATATCACGGCCGGCGGTGGGGGTGTTGCTGCCGGTTGCCCGTATGGATCGTAACTCATGGCGGCACTTTCACATGCTGCATGTTGCCCTGCAGTAGTTGAACTGCCGCAGGGCAACACCAATCAGTTTCTTCGAGCGCACAAACCCGGCTCTGGTTTAGGTGCCTTCTTCCCACGACGAAAGATACTTCGCCTGTTCGGCGGTCAGCACATCGATCTCGACACCCATCGCCTTGAGTTTGAGGGCCGCGATTTCGCGATCAACCTCCTTCGGCAATGCATGGACACCGACCGGCAGTTTACCCTGGTGCTTCAGCAGGTATTCCGATGCCAATGCCTGATTGGCGAACGACATATCCATCACGGCGCTTGGATGCCCTTCGGCGCTGGCGAGGTTGATCAGCCGCCCTTCGCCAAGTAGATTGATCCGCCGACCATCCTTCAGCAGGTATTGATCAACGAATGCACGCGGTTGGCGCTTCTCAAGTGCCAATGCTTCGAGCGCCGGAATGTTGATCTCGACATTAAAGTGACCGCTGTTGGCAACAATACAGCCATCTTTCATAATGGCGAAATCCTCGGCATCAATGACATTCTTATCGCCGGTGGCAGTGACGACAAAATCAGCCTGTGCAACCGCCTGTTCCATCGGCATGACACGGTACCCATCCATCGCTGCTTCGAGCGCACGAACCGGATCGATTTCGGTGACAATCACCAGGGCACCGAGGCCACGGGCACGTTCGGCAATACCACGCGAGCAGTAGCCATACCCACCAACCACAAAGGTCTTACCGGCGAGCAATACATTCGTCGCCCGAATAATGCCGTCGAGCGTGCTCTGACCGGTGCCGTAGCGGTTGTCGAATAAATGCTTGGTATCGCTATCGTTCACCGCAATGACCGGAAACTTAAGCACACCATCAGCCGCCATCGCCTTGAGCCGGATAACCCCGGTGGTTGTTTCTTCGGTACTGCCAACCATCTGATTGATCAGATCCGAGCGCTGCTTCAGCACCATGCTCACCAGATCGGCACCATCGTCCATCGTCACATGCGGGGTAAAATCAAGCGCCGCCATCAGATGCTTGTAGTATGTCTCGTTATCTTCACCCTTGATCGCATACACCGGCATCTCTTCGTGATGCACCAGCGAAGCTGCAACATCATCCTGGGTCGAAAGTGGATTCGAGGCGGCCAGAACAACATCAGCGCCACCTGCCGCCAGGGTTCGCATCAGGTTGGCCGTTTCGGCAGTTACATGGGGACACGCCGCAACCCGCAGCCCTTGCAGCGGGCGTTCTTTGGCGAAGCGCTCGCGCAGC
>CALLZL010000410.1 GCA_937859575.1 uncultured Chloroflexota bacterium | reverse complement strand
CATGCGTTGCAGCAGGTGGAGGGAGCGGTAGCGGGGCCGCCATGCGAGGAGTTCTTCGTAGGCACTGTTGCCGCCGGGAATGAGGCGCTCGGCGACCTGCGCCTCTAGTTCGACAACATTGCCGTGTTCGCACACCACCTGCGCCATGCTGCGGATCCCGGCGAACTGCGGGAAGGCCAGCTCGCGTTCGCAGCGATCGACAATCGCGCCGAGCGGATGGCGCAGCGATTGCGCGCCGACGGCGGCGTATTCGCCCCACAGCAGCCGGTGTACATCGGTGCTGTATTCAAGCAGGGTCGCAACCGCCAGCAGGTTTTCGGGGGTAGCGAAGTGGCGGCGGCGGCGGCGGGTGTGGAGCATCAGCGGCGGCTCGCCGGGGCGCTCGGCCCATGTCGCATTGAATGTGCGCTCCCAATCGACTCTGCCACGCGGCGGCGGCGTTTCGATCAGGGTTGCACGTGGCGCCTCGAAGCTGAGGCGGCGCACGATACGCGGCAGGATGTGTTCGAAGAGTTCATCACGCAACATAAAGAGCACACCGAGCTCGCGGTAGGTGTCGAGCGCCGTATCACGCTCGGCACCATACCCGCCCTGCAGCGCGTAATATTCGGCGAAGCGCTGCTCGTCGTGGCGCAGCAGCAGGCTCACGAGCCGGGCCTGCATCTGCGCATAGGCATCGATCTCGGGTGGTGTATAGCTCATAGGCCGCGCTCGTTGGCAAAGGCGCGCAGCCGGCGCACAAACAGCCCATCGGGCGGCAAGATCGGCGGGTCGCCTGCCTCTTCGCCAAACAGCGCCCGGCTATGCTCGATCGTCAGCGTCGTGAGGTCGCGCCCGTCGATCGGCGGCAGTTCGGCGGGAAGATGCTCGTTCAGCTGGGCGATATGGCTCAACCGGCGCGGGCCGGGCAACTGTTCGAGCACTTCGCGGATCCGATTGCACCGCACCACATGGCTCGCCGGGTGTTCGATCGCCGCAAGCAGCACGCGCACTTCGTCGCGCGCAAGCACCTGCAACTGGTCGGCGAGGGTATCGGCAAGTGCCGAGTCGAGCGCACTGCGCCATGCCATGCCGATCGCATGGCCGGCAAAGAGTGCGGTATACACCGCTTCGGCCTGGGCGGTGCCAAGCAGGCGGTAGGTACGAATCGCGCTGAAGGTGCGCTGGAAGCTCTGGAGCACGCCACGTACCTGATCATCAAGCGGCGTCAGGGCATAGCGCACCGCTGCATCGTGCTCGTCGTGGCGCACCTCAAGCACCCCCGGCAGTGCCGCCGACCCGGCGGACTCATCGGCGACAACCCCGGCGACCCGGGTATCGGCGAGGCGCAGCAGTGCGCGGTAGATCGCCAGTGCATGTTCTTCATCGGCGCGATCGCGCGGTGGTGGCAGGATATCGATAAAGGCGAAGCGGCGTTTCATCGCCTCGCTGATCTGGTTGAGGAAGTGGCGGTCGAAGCTGTTGAGCGTACCGATCAGGCGGAAGTCGCGCGGGAGCGGCACCTGAGATTCGCCGCCGTCGTCGGTCGGCACCGCAAGCACCGGCGCACGCTGGCCGCCGAGCGTGGTAAGCAAGCTACCGAAGGCGGCATCGATCGGTGCGCGGGTGAACTCGTCGATCACCAGCCACTGGCCGTGAAAACGCCGCCCACGCGCATCGCGGATCTCGCGCCGCACACGGGAATCCGGGATCGTCGCACCATCATACTGCGCATAATGAGCGAGCACCGCACGCGTCAGGTGGCCATGCTGCATGGCATAGGTCAGCGCAACTGCGCCATCGCGTTCGTAGAGGCGCGGCGCGATACCGCCGATCACATGGCGCACACCCCAATCCTCGGTGGCGGTAACAACCTCGACGGCATAACCTTCGCGGCGCAGCGGCTGTTCGTCGGGCGGATCGGTCGGCGAGCGCTCGGGGTCGGCCGGCATAGCGAGCACGATCGTATCGGTGTCGTCGCGCCAGAGGATGCCGGGCAGCATGCGTGCCAGGTGGGTTTTGCCGGTTCCCGGCGGGCCGCTGAGGATGACATGCTGGCCGGCGAGGAGCGAGCGATAGATGCGCAGGATCGTCTCGCGGTCGATCAGCAGTTCGCGCTGGATCTCGGCGATGCGCGCTTCGAGCAGCCGTGGATCGATGGCGCGCAGGGGTGCGTCTTCGAGTGGCGGCAGATCCCGTCTGCTCCGGCGCACACGCAGCATGGGCTCTAAGAACGTGGTATACGCCCGGGCTGTTGATGTCTGGCTGTCGATCGGTTGGAGCGCATCCGGCAGCGATTGCCAGGTGCCATCGGCGTTGCGCTGCACCAGGCCGGCTTCTTCATACCACATCAGCCGCTGTTTGCTTAACGGCCATTCAGCTGCGGGATGCGGCAGGCCCTCAAAAGGCGCGAGCAACGCCGGCAGCCGATACGAACCATCGGGCAAAACGGTCAGCATTGTCAATGCCGCATAGCGGAGCATATGGGAAGGGGTGGCATCCGAGAGGTGCGGCCATCTGCGGTATCGCCCGTCGGGCAATGGTTCGAGGAGCCGCAGGAGCAGGAGATCCTCGACCAGTTCTTCGGCAGCGGGCGCTTCATCGAGTACGACGATTGGCGGGGCGATCCGGCCCAATCGATCGACAATCTCTGCTGCCGAGTAATCGGCATTGTTCAGATGCGATACGAGTTCAACATAGCTGCGCAGGGTTTCCCCCAGCACCTGGGGCACCCATTGATCATCGTGTTGTGCTTCGGCGACCAGAGCGGCCCGATCGGCAGGTTCCGCCAGCACCCAGCGATTTTTGCCGAGGTTGCGAAAGCGTTGCTGCGTATCCCTCAGCAGTACTGCAGACATCGAAAGATGCGGTGTTTTGCCACGAGACTTGATCATGTTGCGTTGCAGAGCGGTTTGGAGGATTTCGGTTACGTGAAGTGGCCCGCCGCCCGCCTCGGATAGGATCGTATATGCCGCATCGAGAAACGTCATCGTCATGGGTTTCCTCATTCTGCGCTGTGTCGTTTTCGTTTACTCCACCGCCGCATCCCACGCCGCCAGCACCAGCCGCCGGGTGCGGTATTCGCCATAGAGCCTGGTCTCCTTCTCTTTCAGCACGCGGAAGGTTTCGCCGGGGAAGTCGGGGCCATAGACATCGGCCGGGTCGAGGATGTAGCGCAGTTCGTCGCGGCTGAGGCCATAGAGCTTTGCGATGCGTGCGTCGAGTTCGGCGCGGATGTGGGCGCGGCGCTCGTCGTGCCAGATGAAGGGGTGCATGGGGTATGCACCACAAAGGCACAAAGAACACGAAGTTTCGTTATGTTCGGCAATTGTGCCCTCTGTGTCTTGGTGGTTTTCTTTCCAGCGGGTGAAGATCAGCGCCTGCATGGTGCGGCTGCCTGCGCCGGGATCGGCGGGATCATCGGGGGCGACCACATTGGGGCGCCCGTACGGCATTGTGGAATCGCCGCCTGCCTTGCCCGAGCCGGGATCGGCGGGATCATCGGGGGCGACCACATTGGGGCGCCCGTACGGCATTGTGGAATCGCCGCCTGCCTTGCCCGAGCCGGGATCGGCGGGATCATCGGGGGCGACCACATTGGGGCGCCCGTACGGCATT
>CALLZL010000409.1 GCA_937859575.1 uncultured Chloroflexota bacterium | reverse complement strand
CGGCAGCAGCTCGCAGGAATGTTCGTCGCTTCATTGCCGATCTGGTCATGCCATTGACTCCTTTTCTGTTGCACAGGTACGCTGTTCCTGAATCGTCTTCGACCATTTCCTACTGGCGATCTTCTCCAGCCGCATCTCCTTTCTTGCCCCTACCCTGCGGGTGCGTCCGCCGATTGACAATCACGGCTTCGTCAGAAGCTGATCCATGGACACTACTGTGCCGACCGTACATGTCGACTAGTGCGTCGATGGCATCATTGACATGGGCAAGCATCAATAACCGTGCCTGTAACGGGCGACGATAACGGATCGCCTCGGCGATCAAGAGATGATAACGTACGGCACGCGCCGTCATTCCCGGTAATGTAACCGTGAGGGTACGCCCTGCGACAATCAGTGAACTGATGCTCGCCATAATACCGGCCAGCACATCGTTGCGCGCCGCAACGGCGATCTGCTGGTGGAATTGAATGTCGGGATCGAAAAAATCAGCCCCCTCGGCTACGGCTTGCTCCATCCGGAGCGCCAGTATGCCGATCTGTGCAAGCTCTGCATCGCTGCCGCGCTCGGCCGCCAGCGCAGCCAGCTCAGGCTCAAGCAACCGCCGTGCTTCGAAAAGCTCCAGGGTCGATCCGGCATCGACATGATCAAAGTGCTGGTAGAGATTCAATGGCACTGCGGGTGATGCGGTCACGAACATCCCTCGGCCATGCTCGATCCGTAAGATCCCACGCGTTGCCAGCACCCGCGCCGCCTCACGCACCGATCCAGGACTGACCCCAAGCTCGTCGGCGATCCGCGTGATGCTCGGCAGACGATGCCCCGGTTGCCATTGGCCATTGGCGATTCGCTGCTGTATCGCATCCAGAACGACGGCGTATACCTGCGTTGTGCTGCTCTGAACCACAGATACCCCTCGCTCGCTCTCGACGATTATGCTGGAACTCATCTGATCTCTTGTGGAATGGATCGGATCATAGCATCAGCCTTTGTACATGTCAAGATAATATTCATGCCATTCTGGTACGTACCAGCAATCTACCATGCATGGAAAAACGTGTCAATGGTACGTACCAGAAGGATCGCCGGAATGATACGGATGAGCGGATGTAGTGGAGCGACAATTCGGGGGAAATTGACGCCACTGCCGGCATATGCTATAACACAGGCGTTTCCCGTGCGATTGAACGGAATCGGGTAGCTATGCAGATCGACGAGCGCCGGCTCGTATTCGGCCCGTATCAACTCGCCAAGCAGGCGACCGATCAGCACCCCGGGTTGTACATGCTGGGCGGCCGATGCACGTATCTGCTCGGCCAGGGTGATGGCAGCCTGGATCCGATCGGAGTCGAACATCTGGTGGGCGCGATGGGCGGGTTGTGGGTGCATCCCTACCGCATTACCGATGGGATCGACAGCCGCATCGAAGACACGCAGGGCAACCCGCTGCCGATCAGCCGCATGGTGCTCGAAGATCGCCTTGCCGAGGTCTGCTGGTCGTGGCAGTGTGGCGATCTGCTGATCGAGCGCCGCGATACCGTGGCAGCCGACACAGCGGCGTGGGTTATGCAGCTGACGGTGCGCAATACTGGTTCGACAACCAGTAGCGGCATGATCCGGTGCCGTGCCCGGATCGAAATTGGTGGCGCATGGTTCTCGGCAATTGCCCCCGGTACGACACAGTTGCACACAGATGGCATGCGGGTGGTGGCGGCGGCGGCGGATCTGCCCGGCTTTGCGGTGGTGCTTGGGGCCGCCGATCGCCTGCCGCTCACAATCGATGTCGATACCGTGCAACTGGCGGTACGCTTTCAGCTGGCACCCGCTGCCGAACAGCGTTTTACCCTGCTCGTGACGGCCAGCCATGCCGGGCATGCGGCGGCAACGGCAGATTGGCACCACCTGATCAGCACGCCCGAGGCGATCTTCGGAGCACAACAGGCACGCTATGCCGCCTGCTATACGGATGCACCACTCCTTGCGTCGGCAGCGACCGACCTGGCACGCGATTTTGCGCTCGCACGCGCCAATTTGATCCTGCTGACTGCCGACTACCCGGATCTGGGCGCCTACTTCCTGGCCGGGCTCCCCGAATACCCCCAACTCTTCGGCTGCGATACGACCTATTCGATTGCCGGAGCGTTTGCTGCCGGCCATGCCGCTACCGCCCGCCATGCACTCGAACAGCTCGCGGCATATGCCGCTCGCGCCTGTGGCCGTGTGCCGCACGAAATCACTACCAATGGTCGCGTCTTCCACCCCGGTAACATCCAGGAGACACCCCAATTCACGATTGCACTCTGGGATTACCTGCGCTGGACGGGTGACACGGCGACGGTGGCACGGCTGTTCGCGATCTGCCGCGAGGGAATGAACGAGCTGCTGCCGGCCATGAGTGGCGGCGGATTCTACCCATATGGCGACGGTATGGTCGAACGGCTTGGCATGGGTTCGCGGAAGCTCGATAGTGCATGCTATACCTATGCCGCCCTGCACGCCCTGGCTCAGATCGCCGAAGCACTCGGCGATCCGTCGCCCCACTATCGCCAGCGTGCCGAAGCGCTGCGTGATGCCTTCGAACACGACTGGTGGATCGAGAGCGAAGGGATGTATGGCGACTCGATGCAATCCGACGGCACCCTGCGCCTTGATGGACACTGGACGGTCGTGCTACCGGCGCAACTCGGGCTGGCATCGCCCGAACGCACTACCCGCCTGCTCGATCGCATCGAACGCGAATGGGTTAATCAGTGGGGGCTGGTACATACCCGCGACCACGAAGAGCTGGTATGGACACTACCAACCGGCCTGCTGGCACTGGCGGCGTTTGCAGCCGGACGCAACACTCTCGGCATGCGGCTCACACAGGCAATTGCGCTGACCGCACAGCATGGCGCACTCGGCACGTTCAAAGAGCTGATTCCGCAGGGGCTCTGCTTTGTGCAGCTCTGGAGTGCCGCACTGTATATACAGGCACTTGTCGAAGGCTTGCTCGGCATTAGCCCGCTGGCCCATCAACAGCAGCTCAAGATCACCCCCCACCTGCCGGACGGCATGTCACCGGTGACGATACGTGGGCTCCTGATCGGGGCGCATGCCTTCGACCTGACGGTTGCAGCCGACCAGGTAACGGTACACCATAGCCGGGGCGACACGCCGTTTACCGTGTTTTGCTATGCTGAGCAGCAGACGCTCGCGCCTGGCACAACCCATACGTTTGTGCAGCATGCGCCGCACGCCAAGTAAGATGAGGTTAGGGTGAACGACACGCAGTGGATCGAACGCCAGGCCGGCCGCAGCCTGACGCGGATCTTGCCACGCTTGGCGGCGGAATTCGCACCGGCCGCCGGA
>CALLZL010000408.1 GCA_937859575.1 uncultured Chloroflexota bacterium | reverse complement strand
TCCACAAACCATTCTGACTACGCTTGCCCGTCAGCATACGATCGGGATCGTCACATGGAATCGCGATTACACCCCCTATGCGCGCCGCCGTGATGCCGCTGTTGCTGCCCGGCTCCAGGCCGATGGGGTGCAACTGCATGTCGCATCTGATGCGCTGATCATCGAGCCGGAAGCGATCATGAGCGCTAGCGGCAAACCGTATACCGTGTATACTCCGTATGCACGCGCCTGGCGCGCCGCCGTCGGTCGCCGTGCTCCATCGGCTCAGGAACCACCACCCTTTGCCGCCATTGACGATACAATCGAGACGATCGCGATTCCACAACTGGCCGCTGCCGCCGGGTGGCGAGGCTGCCGGTTTGCAACGGCTGGCGGTGTTTACCCGGCCAGATGGGCCGATTGCCGGCTACCACCGGCAACGCGATCTGCCGGCACTCAGCGGAACCTCGCAACTCTCGCCCTACC
This sequence comes from uncultured Chloroflexota bacterium, assembly GCA_937859575.1. Classification (GTDB taxonomy): domain Bacteria; phylum Chloroflexota; class Chloroflexia; order Chloroflexales; family Roseiflexaceae; genus CALLZL01. The sequence continues at coordinate 3,574 of CALLZL010000408.1, read as the reverse complement.
TGCACCTCGGTTGTGTCGCCCCGGCGGCCGCGCTGCGGGCCGCCCAGCAGGCTGCCACCAACCCGCTTGCCGATGCCGGTGCAGCAATCTGGATCAGCGAGCTCGCCTGGCGTGATTTCTACTACCAGATCATGTATCACTTCCCCCATGTGTTACGGCGTGCATTCCGGCCGCAGTATGATGCGCTGGCCTGGGAAAACAACGAGGATCTGTTTGCCGCATGGTGTGCCGGCCGCACCGGCTATCCGATTGTCGATGCCGCAATGCGCCAGTTGCGCAACGAGGCATGGATGCACAACCGCTGCCGCATGATTGTGGCCTCGTTTTTATGTAAAAATCTCTTGATCGACTGGCGTTGGGGCGAACACTACTTTATGCAACAACTGGTCGATGGCGATCGCGCCGCCAATAATGGCGGCTGGCAGTGGGCCGCCGGCACCGGCACCGATGCCCAACCCTACTTTCGGATCTTCAATCCGACCAGCCAGGGCGAAAAGTTCGACCCGCAAGGCGACTATGTTCGCCGGTATGTCCCCGAGCTGCGCAGTGTTGCTTCGCGCTACATCCATCAGCCCTGGGCCATGCCGCCCACCGAACAACAGCGTGTCGGCGTATGGATCGGCAAGGAGTACCCCCTGCCGATTGTCGATCATGGCGAGCGACGCCGCGCCGCGCTTGAACTCTACCGTGCGGTGCGCTAAAGGCGCGCCCTGAACGTCAGAACGGTCACGCCGCCGGCATCCTGCAGGCGCAAACGATCACCCTCGATCGTATAGCGACGTACACTTTCGAGGAGACGGAAGAAGGCTTCTTCCTGCTCCATGACCCCCGCTGTGGTACAGTAGCGCTTGGTTGAGACTGCCGCTTCGAATGATATGGCTTCCCCCTGCTGCATAACCCGCGCCGAATAGGTATTACAGCCGGCGTTTCCGCTGATCTGCGGTTCGGCTCCAGGCGTCACAATCGCCGTGACCTCGCTGCCGGGTATGGCTGTCTGCATCCCCTCGGCACTGCCAAGCGACTCGAGCTGCCACAGGGTGTCGTGCAAGATTGCCGCCGCCGGATCGCTCCCGCTAGCCGGCGGCCCTTCCGACATCGCACCACCACAACTGGCCAGCAGCAGCACACTCCCCACGATCACTATGATTGACTTCGGCATCTGCCACCTCACTTTCGGCATATGATCGCCGCTCTACATTGTACTGCGAATAGATCCTCCTTAGCGCATCCCGACAATAGACCGCCAGTGCCGACATATTCGCCCACCTGCTGGTTATATAGTCCTCAAATACGCCCATGACCCGCATCGCAATGTGGCCTGCCACGGTAAAACCTATGGTAAGACTCCCGAATAACAGTGTGATGATCCGTCAGAATATGATATGGAGCACCATATGCTCGCCAAGGTCTTGAGTTGTGCAATGGTCGGTCTCGAAGGGTTGCTGGTCGAGGTCGAGGTTGATATTGCATTGGGGTTGCCGTCGTTTACCGTCGTCGGTCTTGGCGACACCGCAGTGCAAGAGAGCCGCGAACGTGTACGTGCGGCGGTACGCAACAGTGGCATGAGCTTCCCCATGAAGCGCCTAACCGTCAATCTCGCTCCGGCAGATCTGCGCAAAGCCGGGCCGTCATACGATCTGCCAATCGCCCTTGGGTTACTGCTGGCATCCGAGCAGGTGCTTGGCGAACCGGGGGATGCCGTCTTTATCGGCGAACTCGGGCTTGATGGTTCGCTGCGGCATATTGATGGGGTCTTGCCGATGGTCGCAGTCGCACGCCAACATGGGAAGCAGATCGTCTATGTGCCGGCCGAAGATGCCGCCGAGGCCGCACTGGTCGAAGGTATGACGATCATCCCCGTCACGACACTGGCCGAACTTGTACGGCATATCAGTGGTGAACAGCGCCTCAAGCCGTTTCTGGCGGATGCACAGTTTAATGGCGAGATGATCGAATACCCCACGGATTTCAGGCATGTCCAGGGGCAAGAGCATGTCAAACGCGCCCTTGAAGTCGCCGCCGCCGGCGGTCATAATGTGATCATGACCGGATCGCCGGGTGCCGGAAAGACCCTCATGGCCCGTGCACTGGTATCGATTCTGCCGCCCATGACCCTCAACGAGGCGCTGGAAGTCACCAAGATCTATAGTGTCGCCGGGCAGTTACCCAAAGAGACACCGCTTATTCGGCAGCGGCCATTCTGCGCCCCACACCACACAACCTCGCTCGCCGGGCTGGTTGGTGGTGGTGCCAGCCGTATCAAACCGGGCATGATCACACTGGCGCATCGTGGCGTGTTGTTTCTCGATGAACTCCCGGAATTCGGTGCGAAACTGGAGGTTTTGCGGCAGCCGCTGGAAGATCGGATCGTGACGCTCAGCCGGGCCAATGGCAGCGTGACTTATCCTGCATCAATCATGCTGATTGCGGCGCAGAACCCCTGCCTACAGGGTTTACATCAAAAGTACCAAAAGTAAACTTCCCCGCGATGGTTCCTTCTAGCTCAAACCATTCCTCGCGCGTGTTCACTATGATGCGATCAACCACCTTCAGGATGACACGGCGGCGCAGCTCAAAAGGCGTCGCCTCACCAGCTTGCCGCTTGATTTCATCTACTGAGCTAAGTTTCTGCTTCGTACGCGCTGCTGCACTCACCTGACTCTCAAGCTGACGCTGAAGTTCGTCTTTTTTGACACGTAGTACTTCTTGGCGTTCCCTAAGTTTTCGACGGCGCTGTGCATATTCGTCAGCATCAAAAGCCTGCGCCATGTACGCTTGGTACAGACGTTCGTCTTCAAGCTCAAGTGTGGTTAGTTGAGACTGAAGAAACTGGTGTTCTTCAGCTACGGTTTCCATTTTCTGACGCGAGAAGTATCGTTCCATCCCCTCTTGGAGACGCTCTCGATCAAGAAGGATGCTTATTACAGCATCCCACACCATTTCATCTAGCCTACGGGATGCTATCTGCGGCATAGTACAATGCCTGCCAAATGCCTCACGCTTGTATCGCAGCGTCGCTTTGGTTTGGCATCGATAGCAAGATGTCTGATACTCCTTCGGTCCTGAGCGCGTTGTCCTTTTGTACTTTCTTCTGCCAGTGCTCATCTTGATAGGGTTACAATCGGCACACACTGTTAGGCCAAGCAGAAGATAGTCGGTGCGCGCATTGCGTGGTGATTTGAGCTTGTTATCGGAAAGTACTTTTTGAGCCATGTCCCACATTTCGGCAGGCACCAAATGAGGCACTTCAACCTTTATCCATTCATCAGAGGGGCGCTCAACTTTGCGCATAACCTCTTTGCCGAGTCGTTTACTGAAACGCTTCTCGTATGTGTAGCGGTGGGCATAGAACTCGCCTTTGTAAACAGGATTCCTGATAAGGATGCGCACAAGTGAAGCGTCCCATGTTCGAGAACTCTTTGGAGGTGGGATGCGATCTTCAGTTAAGGAACGGGCAATGACAGAGAGCGTTAATCGCTCCTTGACAAGCGAATTGTAGATCGAACGTACTACTCGCGCTTCCTCTTCAAGGGGCGCATAATGAGTGTCCCTTTTTGCTCCTGCTTCTTCGCCT
>CALLZL010000407.1 GCA_937859575.1 uncultured Chloroflexota bacterium | reverse complement strand
CGTTACGGGCCGGTGCCGGGGGAATAGCGCCCTTCTACCTGGGTGCCGGTCGGGCTCGGTGTGGGATCCCGCCGCTGATCTGCATGCCGACAACTGCCGGTACCGGTTCGGAAGTGACGGTGGTGGCCGTGGTGACGGAGCCGCTCAACAATCGGAAGATGGTTGTGCGGCATGCTTCAATTGCGCCGGCGGTGGCGCTTGTTGATCCTGTACTGACACAAACCATGCCGCCAGGCCTGACGGCAGCGACCGGGATGGATGCGCTGGCGCATGTGCTCGAAGCGGTGACATCGCGGCTTGCCAACCCGCCAAGCACCACATTGGCCCTCGATATTATTCCACGAGTTGTGGCCGCCTTACCACGGGCAGTCGCCGATGGCAGCGATATTGAGGCGCGCACGGTGATGAGTTATGCCGCCACGATCGCCGGGCTGGCATTTGTGAGTTCGCGGCTACACCTTGGCCATGCGGTTGGGCATAGCCTGGGCACAGCATACCATCTGCCGCATGGGTTGGCGTGTATTGTCTGTATGCCGGCGATCCTGGCGTTTCTGACACCTGCCTGTGAGCAGCAGAGTGCCCAGATCGCGGCCGGCTTTGGGGTTATGGTGGAAGATCTTCCCGAAGCGCTTGACGATCTGCTGCGTCGCTGCGGGATCCCGCGCCTCGGCAGTGTACTTGGGGCCGAGGCCGATGCGATCCCGGGGATCGTCGAGCTGATCATGGGTGAAGAGCGCCTGATCGCCCTCAGCCCACGCACGCCGCATGCCGACGATTGGCGCACGATCGTGTCGGCGAGTTGGTAGATTTCGCCGATGCAAAACAGCCCCGTGCATTGCACGGAGCTGTTAGCATAAGAGGAAACGATGCGCCTCCCGGCGATCGTGAGGGTGCAGAGGAGCGACGGTGTGGCATTGAAGCAGCAGGTGCTCTGTCTGCGACTTCCGGCGATGCCCGTCGCTGCGGTCGCCGTATCTGTGGTTATCATAGCGGCATGGATCCGGCAGGAGATCAGTATGTTGCAGGATCTGTTTGTGCTACTTTTGAATGAGATGCACGCATGATGCATGCCGTGTGGTTGTTATGCAGTGTTTTGCCGATACGTTGTTGCATACTCCGACAGGCGTATGCTACAATGCGCGCCTCATGCCTGAAGTTCGAGGTTATGCCCTGGTTCGCAAGTCGGAAGTGTGGAGAAGATGCCGCCTTCCATGTTGATCGTGCCTTCGGTGCGATTGCCCGTTTGAACATACCAAACGGTCAGGCAGGCTGATGTAGGCGGTAGTGGATGAGCGAGTTTTGATGTCGGGGGATGTGTTATGGTCAATCTTCTCTGGATTGCTCCGCTGAGCGGGGTTGTTGCTCTGGTCGTCGCCGGTTTGATGGCACGCGCAATTGGCCGCGCTGCCGCAGGGAACGCACGCATGCAGCAGATCGCCGGTGCCATCCAGCAGGGTGCAATGGCGTTTCTGCGTGCCGAATATCGGGTGCTGGTCTTCTTCGTACTGGCGGTTGCGGCACTGATCGCCGTCGTTGGATTCACGACCACGGCCATGAACCCACTGACTGCGGTGGCATTTCTGGCTGGTGCAGCCGCGTCGGTGGCTGCGGGCTATTTCGGCATGCGAGTGGCCACACAGGCCAATGTGCGGACGGCGCAAGCGGCCATGAGTGGCATGCCGGCTGCACTGCGAATCGCCTTCTCGGGCGGTGCGGTGATGGGCCTTTCGGTGGTTGGCCTGGGGCTGATCGGGGTCGGGTTACTGTATCTCATTCTCGGCCAGGAGGGTGTTGAACTCGGTATTATCAATGGCTTTGCCCTTGGTGCGTCATCAATTGCACTGTTTGCCCGTGTCGACGGCGGAATCTACACCAAGGCCGCCGATGTCGGTGCCGACCTGGTGGGCAAAGTCGAGGCCGGTATTCCCGAGGATGATCCGCGCAATCCGGCCGTGATTGCCGACAATGTCGGCGATAATGTTGGCGATGTGGCAGGCATGGGCGCCGACCTCTTCGAAAGCTATGTCGGTTCGATCATCGCCACCATGGCGCTTGCCATCCTGCTGCCGCAGACGGCCGCTGAGCTTGCCGGGCTCCCACTGTTGATCGCCGGTGCCGGCATTATCGCATCGATCCTGGGGGTCTTGATCGTACGCCGCCTCGGTGGCAGCGATCCGGCCGGAGCGCTGCGCATCGGCACGTTCGCCTCGGGGGGCTTTACCCTGGTGTTCGTGGCGATCATCTCGCTGGGTTTCTACTCGTCGTGGGTCTATCTGGCGGCAACGGTTGCCGGGCTGGTTGCCGGTATCCTGATCGGTCTCCTGACCGAATACTACACCTCTAGTTCCTTCAAACCGGTCAAACTGATCGCGGATCAATCGCAGACGGGTGCCGCAACCAATATTATTTCGGGCCTGGCTGTCGGTATGAAATCGACGGCGACACCGATCCTGGTGATCTGTGCGGCAACCCTCACGGCCTATACCATCGGTGAGCAGATCCAGGGCGAAGGGCTGTTCTGTATTGCCCTGGCTGCGGTCGGCATGCTCAGTATTACCGGCATGACGGTTGCCGTCGATGCGTATGGCCCGATTGCCGATAATGCCGGCGGGATCGCCGAAATGGCACACCTCGATCCATCGGTGCGCAAAGTGACCGACACGCTTGATTCGGTCGGCAATACCACTGCCGCGATTGGCAAAGGATTCGCTATCGGCTCGGCAGCCCTGACGGCACTCGGCCTCTTTTCGGCGTATGCGGCTGCCTCGCGCCTGCCGACTGTCAGCCTGACCGATCCAACATTAATTGTTGGCCTGTTTGTGGGCGGGATGCTGCCGTTCCTCTTCTCGGCACTTACAATGGAGGCGGTTGGGCGTGCTGCCAGCAGCATGGTCGAAGAGGTCAGGCGGCAGTTTCGTACGATTGAAGGCCTGATGGAGGGCACCGCCGAACCGGATTATACCCGCTGCGTCAGTATTTCGACCTCAGCCGCGCTGCGCGAGATGATCGTTCCAGGCCTGATGGCGGTAGTTGTGCCGCTGCTGATCGGCTTTACGCTCGGCAAAGTCGCACTCGGTGGCCTGCTGGCCGGTGCGCTGGTTACCGGGGTGTTGATGGCAATCTTCATGGCCAATGCCGGTGGTGCCTGGGATAACGCCAAGAAGTTTGTTGAATCGGGCAATCTGGGAGGCAAAGGATCGGAAGTCCATAAGGCAACGGTGGTTGGGGATACGGTCGGCGATCCGTTCAAGGATACATCCGGGCCGTCGCTCAATATTCTGATCAAACTGATGAGTATTGTTGCGCTGGTATTTGCACCGCTTTTTGCTTAAGCGCGCCCGACTAGTATTATAATGCTCGTTGAGAAAAGAACGCATACTGCACCAGCAGCGTAGCCGTGTGAGTATACGTCCTATTTCAACAACGGAGTCCGGCCATGCAAGAACTCACCAACTTCGAAACAATCGCCGTCTGGGTTGTTCTGGTCATTTCACTCCTCGGTATCGGTTATGCCTTCCTGATACGTTCACAGATCATGGCGCAAGATAAAGGCACCCCACGCATGCAAGAGGTCTGGGGGTTTATCAAAGATGGCGCCAATGCCTATCTGAGTCGTCAGTTCCGCACCATCGTGGTTCTGATCGTGGTTTTGACATTTGTGCTGGCTGCAAGTGTCTTGATTGTTCCGCCAACTCGTGAGGCTGTCGAACGTTTCGGCAGTGTCGAAGCGGCCACGCTCTGGGTAGCGATCGGCCGTGCGGTCGCCTTCCTCATGGGTTCACTCTTCTCGTATGCGGTCGGCTTTGTCGGTATGAATGTGGCCGTCGAGGCGAATGTTCGGGTTGCGGCAGCTTCGCGGAAGGGGTACAACCCGGCGATGCAGATCGCCTATCGCTCGGGTTCGGTCACCGGCATGCTCACGGTCGGCCTCGGGTTGCTCGGTGGTACCCTGATCTTCATGGTCTTTGGTATTTCGGCCCCCGATGCGCTGCTCGGCTTTGGTTTCGGCGGTTCGCTGATAGCGCTCTTTATGCGTGTCGGCGGTGGGATCTACACCAAGGCCGCCTCTGTTGGTGTCTACCCGGGGGGGAAAGGTGAGGGAGGGGCTACCGTAGACGACCCCCCCGACGGGGGTGTGATTGCCGATCTGGTTGGCGATAATGTCGGTGATTGCGCTGGTATGGCTGCCGATGTTTTCGAAAGTTTTGAGGTAACGCTCGTCTCGGCGTTGATCCTTGGCCTGGTGCTGGGCGATGCAGTACGCGGAACGATCGGCGACGGCGAGTACGATCTGCGGTTTGTGATCTTCCCGCTCATCCTGCGCGCAATCGGCGTGGTTGCGTCGGTGATCGGCAACTTCTTCGTACGAACCGACGAACGCCGCCGTAATGCCATGGCTGCCATGAACCGTGGGTTCTACCTGGCAGCGATCATCGCGGTGGTCGCCGCAGCGATTGTCTCGCAGTTCTACATGGCCGACCCTGTGAGTGGGGTTGTCGATTGGCGGCCGTTCCTCGCGACTGTTGCCGGAGTCATTCTGGCGATTGTGCTCGACAAAGTCACCGAATATTTTACCTCCACCCACTATAGCCCCGTGAAAGAGACGAGTCGTGCCAGCCAGACGGGGGCCGCGACCAATATTCTGTCGGGCCTGGCGCTCGGCATGGAGTCGAGTGTCTGGGCTGTGCTGGTGATTGCCGGGTCGATCCTGGCATCGGTGGCAATCTATGCTTCCGAACCGGCGGTAACCCAGTTCACTGCCGTGCTGTATGGCGTATCGCTCACCGGCATCGGGATGTTGCTGCTCACCGGCAATACGATCTCGATGGACTCGTTTGGCCCGATTTCCGACAATGCCAATGGCATCGGCGAGATGGCCGGGCTCGACAAAAATGCCCGTAATGTGATGGACGATCTCGATGCGGTCGGCAACACCACCAAGGCCGTCACCAAGGGTATTGCGATCGGTTCGGCTGTCATAGCGGCGGTGGCGCTCTTCGGCTCGTGCCTGACCGATGTGGGGAAGGTGCAGCTGCAGATCGGCCAGGAGGTGCTGACCGGCATCAATGTCGCATCACCGCTGGTCTTTATTGGCCTGCTTATCGGTGGGGCTATACCGCTGCTCTTCTCGTCGCTGACCATTCGTGCCGTGCAGCGCGCCGCTTCGCAGATCGTCAACGAGGTGCGGCGACAGTTCAAGGTTCCGGGTGTGATGGAAGGGACGGTATTGCCCGATTATGCCCGTGCGGTAAGTATCTCGACCACAGCAGCACAGAAGGAGTTGGTCAGCCTCGGTATCATTGCGGTCATGGTACCGATCCTGGTTGGCTTTCTGCTGGGGGTCGAAGCGCTTGGCGGGTTCCTGGCGGGTATCATCCTCTCGGGGCAGTTGATGGCCGTGTTCCAATCGAATGCCGGCGGTGCATGGGATAACGCCAAGAAGTATATCGAGGAAGGCAACCATGGCGGCAAGCATTCCGAACCACACAAAGCCGCTGTCGTTGGTGATACGGTCGGCGATCCGCTGAAGGATACCGCCGGGCCGGCACTGAACCCGATGATCAAGGTGATCAATCTGGTGGCGCTGATCATCGCCCCGATCGTGGTGTCGGTGCGCCTGCCGGGTGAGCCGATCGGCATCGGGGTGCTGGCGGCAATGTTCCTCTGTCTGCTGGCGCTCATCTGGGCGATCTGGCAGAGCAAACGTGAAGCCGAGGCACTGGCCTGAGTCATAGATCAAGGGTGGCGAGCATGCTCGCCACCCTTGAGATCGTCGCTGCCGCGTGCGAATGACTCGCTATAACCAGATGCAGAACGGTTCACAGATTCTGCACGTTGCTCTACCGGTTCGAACGCCGCTGTTGCTGGAAACAATCATCGCAGTAGACGGGCTTGTTTCCACGAGGCAAAAACGGTACCCGCGCATCTCTGCCGCAATTGGCACATGTTACGGTGTGCATTTCGCGCTCGCCACGGTCGCTGTAGCCACCACGGTCGCTGTAGCCACCACGGTCGCTGTAGCCAC
>CALLZL010000406.1 GCA_937859575.1 uncultured Chloroflexota bacterium | reverse complement strand
GTCCCACGTCATGTCGCCATTATCATGGATGGTAACGGGCGGTGGGCACGACAGCGCGGTCTGCCGCGCCTCGCAGGCCATCGCGCCGGAACGGAGAATATCCGCCGGATCGTGACAGAGTGCGTTTCGCTTGGTATACGCTACCTGACACTCTATGCCTTTTCGACCGAAAACTGGTCGCGGCCATCGGCAGAAGTCGAAGGTTTGATGACGATTCTGAGTGAATTTATCGACCGCGAGACGGAAAACCTTCATCGCGAAGGGGCGCAGATCCGCCATCTCGGCCGGCTCGATAATATCTCGGAGCGTCTGCGGAAGAAGATACTCTCGGCACTTGATCATACCCGCAACAATCAGCGCCTGACCCTGGCGGTCGCTTTCAACTATGGCGGGCGCGCCGATATCGTGGATGCGGTGCGCGCAATCGTCGCCGAAGGCGCGGGCGTCGAAGCAATCACCGAGCAGAACATCTCGGATCACCTCACCACCTGCGGTATGCCGGATCCAGACCTGATCATTCGCACCAGCGGCGAATGGCGACTTTCAAACTTCCTGATCTGGCAGGCAGCCTACAGCGAATACTGGACGACACCCGTCTACTGGCCGGATTTCACGCCCGACTTGCTGCGCCTGGCGATTCACGACTATGGACACCGCGAACGCCGATTCGGCGGACTCACCGGGGAAGCCTAATTCTCTCACCCAGCGCATCGTCAGTGCTCTTGTGCTGGTGCCGCTCTTGCTTGTTGTCATCATCTGGAGCCGCTGGTCGCTGGCGGCACTGGTGATGCTGGTGGTTGCCCTGGCACTACGCGAGCTCTATAGCGCGTTTGCCCATGGCGGCTATCAGGCACGCCGCCCGATCGGCATGTCGGTCGCCGTCGGCCTGGTGATTGCGACGACCCTACAGCCACTTGTGGCATTCGATCTGCATGCCCCGCTCATCACCCTGGCAATCATCATAAGCCTGATATACGAACTGCCACGCCACAACCGGCCGGCTGCCCTTATCGAATGGGCGTTGACCATAGCTGGTGCGCTCTATCTTGGCGGCTTGCTGCGTTATATTGTGCTCTTGCGCGATATCGAAACCCCACTGGCCGGCGGCCTGGCGGCCGCCTGGCTAGCCCCGGGGGCCGCCTGGTTGATCACGGTTATGCTGCTAACCTGGGGGCAGGATGCGTTCGCCTATTTTGCCGGGCGGCGTTTTGGGCGGCATCACATGACCCCCGGCCTCAGCCCGAAGAAGACATGGGAGGGGGCAATCGGCGGCTTGCTTGGTGCGATACTGCTTGGTGTCATCGCGGTAGTAGCACTGGGATTACCAATCACGCCACTGGCCGGGGCGCTGCTTGGCCTGATTGCCGGGGTTGTCGGCCCGCTTGGAGATCTCGCCGAATCGCTGATCAAACGCCAGGTTGGGCTGAAAGATGCCGGTTCGCTTATCCCCGGTCATGGCGGCATTCTGGATCGGATCGACAGCCTGCTGTTTGCCGCACCAGTATTGTTTTATGTCATTCTAATGACGCAGGGGTAAGCAGAGACGCAATGCGTTGCGTCTCTGCTGCGAAGCCCATGTCGTGCCTCAGGCGCGAGCGCGGCTGAGGGCTGCGGCGACAGCGCGCCTGGTATAGACTTTGACCATCGCCCGGCGGTAATCTTCGGATGCGTGAATATCACCCAGATATTCCATATCGTCGCCGGCGGCGGCAGCGGCAGCAGCGACGGCTGCATCATCGCCGGCGCTGCCAACCAGCGCTGCTTCCGCAGCCGACTGGCGCTCTGCCTTAGGCCCGGCGCCGGTTACCGCGATGCGTGCTGCGGCGACCGAGCCATCGGCGGCGAGCTTGACATACGCCGCTACCCCGACGATCGCATAGCGCGATGCCGGATGCTTGAGCTTGCTGTAGGCTGCTCCTTCGCCCTTGCCAAGCGCCGGAACGGTCACCTTTGTCACCACTTCATTGGGCTCAAGCGCGGTGGTCAACATCTCGACGAACAGATCATCGGCGGCAATGGTGCGGCTGCCGCCCGGCCCTTGCGCCGACACCGAACCACCAAGCGCCAGCAATACGGCCGGCAGATCGGCTGCCGGATCGGCATGCGCCAGTGCACCACCAACCGTGCCGCGATTGCGCACCTGAATATCGCCGATCTGCTCGACACACTCGGCAAGTACCGCACAACCTGAGCGAACTCCGGCGTGGCCGGCCACAGCCGCATAGGTGGCACCGGCCCCGATCTCGATGCTACTGCCGACATGAATCCCCTGCAATTCACCGATCCGGCTAATATCGATCAAGACCCCCGGCTGCGACAGACGCAGTTTGAGTGCCGGCAGCAGCGAGTGCCCACCGGCCAGGATCTTGGCCTCGTCGCCATGCTGCTCAAGCAGGCTGACTGCCTCGGCAACACTCTGCGGCGCGTGATATGCGAATGAGGCGGGGATCATTGTAGCTGACTCCTGTTCTTTATCGTCTGCTTGGCTGACGCGATTACTTACTTCCCATGCATTGCCGCCCATACCCGCTCGGAGGTGGCCGGCATCTGCAAATGTTTAATACCGAACGGTGACAGTGCATCAACCACGGCATTCATCACCGCCTGAGCGCTGGCGATTGTCCCTGCTTCACCGGCACCCTTGACACCCATCGGATTAACCGGCGATGGTGTGACGGTCCGGCCGGTTTCGTAGCTCGGCAGCATCGAGGCCACCGGCACGGCATAATCCATCAAAGTACCACTCACCAGCTGGCCATTGTCGTCGTACACGGCACGTTCATACAATGCCTGAGCGACACCCTGAGCAATTCCGCCATGCAACTGCCCATCGACGATGAGCGGATTGATGACGGTACCAACATCATCGACGGCAACATAGCGCTGCAGATCAACCATGCCGGTGTCGCGATCCACCTCGACAATCGCAATATGCGTGCCGAATGGGAAGGTACAGTTAGGCGGATCATAGTAGGTCGTTTCGTCGAGAAACGGCTCCATACCTTCCGGCAAACTATAGGCGACCGACGCCTGCAGGGCGATCTCACCGATCGACTTGCTGTTATCGGGTGAACCCTTGACGAAGGCTTTACCGTCTTCGAACACCACATCATCAACACTGGCTTCGAGCATATGAGCTGCCAGGCGGCGCGCTTTCTCTTTGATCTTCATGGCGCTCTTGACGAGTGCGGTTCCACCAACGGCGGCGCTACGGCTACCATAGGTTCCATAGCCAAACGGGGTACCGGCCGTGTCGGAATGTTCGACAACCACGTTTTCATACGGCACACCGAGTTCATCGGCCACCAGCTGAGCAAAGGTTGTTTCGAGCCCCTGGCCATGCGGCAACGAGCCGGTGGTCACCACTACCTGGCCGGTGAGATGAACCCTGACATTGGCACTTTCCCACAGCCCGGCACCCCAGCCTTCGCCGGGTAAGCCGATCCATGCACTCGGTGCCACACCACAGATCTCGACATACGAACTCAGGCCGATCCCAAGGTAGCGCCCTTTGGCACGGGCTTCCGCCTGCTGTTTGCGGAAGTCGTCGTAGCCAATCATCGCCAGTGCCTTATTGAGCGCCGGTTCGTAGTTCCCGCTATCATACGGCAGCAACCCCATGCCGTTATCGTAGGGGAAATCTTCCGGCTGAATAAAGTTGCGCCGGCGCACTTCGGCCGGGTCCATGCCGATCTCGGCGGCAAAGCGATCGATCATGCGTTCGATCAGATACGAAGCCTCGGGGCGGCCGGCACCACGATAGGCATCAACCATTGCCGTGTTGGTATACACCCCCCATACCTTGCAATGCGCTGCCGGAATCTTATAGACCCCGGTAGCAATCCGGCCGTACAGGGTGGTTGGGATACCGGGAGCGATTGTTGAAATATACGCCCCAAGATTGGCGTGTGTCTTGATGCGTAACCCACTAATCTTGCCGTCGCGAGTGCCGGCAATCTCGACATCCGTAATATGATCGCGGCCGGCCGTCGAATACTTATAGTTTTCCGAGCGATCCTCAACGAACTTGACCGGCCGGCCGCCAAGCTTCTTTGAAGCCCAGAGGGTAAAGGCCATGTCGTTATAGCAGAAGATCTTCTGGCCAAAACCACCGCCGACATTCGGCGAAATCACACGCAACTTCGGTTCGGGAATCCCGAAGACGAAGGCCGTCAGCAGCAGCCGCATCACATGCGGCGCCTGCGAGGTTGTCCATAGCGTATATTCGCCGGTCGAGGGCTCGTAGCGCCCGATCGCACCACGCGTCTCCATTGGCGTCGGCAGCAGGCGCTGGTTGATGATCTCTTCGCCGACGACAACATCAGCCGTGCTGAACGCGGCATCGGTTCTGGCCGCATCGCCACACTCCCACTCGAAGACGATATTATTTGGTGCATTTTCGTGAAGCTGCGGCGCGCCGGGCTCGGTCGCCTTACGTGCATCAACCACCACACCAAGCGGTTCGTACTCAACATCGACCAGATCGGCCGCATCGCGGGCGATATAGCGATCCTCGGCCACCACCAGCGCTACCGCATCACCGGCAAAGTGCACCTCGCCGACAGCCAGGGCGCGCGGTGTATTCAGATTGTTCTGGATGCGCCCGGCGGCGGCCTGCCAGGCGCATGGCAGCGGATTGATATCCATCATATCTTCGCCGGTAAAGACGGCAACAACACCAGAACGTGCCAGGGCTCGTGCGGTATTGATGCTCTTGATGCGGGCATGGGCATAGGGGCTACGAACCACCACCGCATGCAGCATACCCGCAAGCTTGATATCATCGATAAAACTGCCCTGCCCGCTAATCAGTTGGGGATCTTCGCGGCGCTTAAGCGCCTTGCCGACAACCTTCGTTGGTGCCTCAGCAGTCATTGCGTACTCCCTTACTCATTGGGTTACCCGAAACCTGGTCTAGCTCCAGGCGAGATGTAGGGCATGAATGTGGCTGCGCCGGCCGGACGAATACCGCACGCGCGGCAATAAGGAATGACTAGGCGGAGACCTCCTCGCCACGCATTTTGGCTGCGGCATACTGCACGGCACGCACAATATTATGGTAGCCGGTGCAGCGGCACAGATTGCCTTCCAGGCCATGGCGAATTTCGTCGTCGCTCGGGCTCGGGTTATGCTGCAACAGGTCAGCAGCAGCCATAATCATTCCGGGGGTGCAGTAGCCACACTGCAGGCCATGGCATTCCCAGAAACCCTCTTGCAGGGGGTGCAACTCGCCGGCCGGTGCGATCCCTTCGATTGTCGTCACACTGGCACCATCGGCCTGCACGGCCAGCATGGTACACGACTTGACGCTCTGACCGTTCACATGAACCACGCACGCACCACACTGACTTGTGTCGCAGCCGATATGCGTTCCGGTCAGGTTCAGGTGCTCGCGCAAATAATGCACGAGGAGCGTTCGCGGTTCCACGTCGTTTGTGTACGTCTTTCCATTGACTGTGACCGTGATCGTGCTCACCTTTGATACCTCCTCAATATGCTGCCAGCAGAATCGTACGAGGGTATGGCCCTCCGCCT
This sequence comes from uncultured Chloroflexota bacterium, assembly GCA_937859575.1. Classification (GTDB taxonomy): domain Bacteria; phylum Chloroflexota; class Chloroflexia; order Chloroflexales; family Roseiflexaceae; genus CALLZL01. The sequence goes on along the minus strand of CALLZL010000406.1, from coordinate 496 downwards.
GAAGAACTCCGTTGTTCGCCGGATGCATCAGCAGTGCCATTGCATCCGGCGTGGTATAGGCATGTGCGGCATCTGCCGCCGCGACGCTACTTACCGGATCGACCGAAGATATAGCCGATCACAAAAGCGACCGCTATGGCGACCCAGGGGTTGGCGACGACGAAATCTTTGACGATGCCGATTGCAACCGATTCGGGCTTGAGTTGCTCTTCCGGCGGCACAACAACCGTGCGGCGCGGCGCGTCGGTGGGTACAGCTGCAGCAGTTGGGGCCGGTTCGGCAATACCCGACGGTGCATCGGCACCATTGAGTGCTGCCCTGGGGGGTGCCTCGGCAACCGGGGCCGCCGGCGCTGCCGGAGCTTCGGCTGCAACCGGCGCTGCCACCTTACCGGTACGGATGGCGACCTGCTCGGTCAGTGCTTTCAACGACTGGTTGATCAACTGGCGTGCCGCCCCTTCGATCAGCCGTTGGCCAACACTCGCCAGAATACCGC
>CALLZL010000405.1 GCA_937859575.1 uncultured Chloroflexota bacterium | reverse complement strand
CTGGTTGTTGCAGCCGGCCAATATCATCGTTGATGTCACAGTTGAGCAGGCCGGTCAGGAAGCAGATTGGCGCGTATTTGGCACCAGCCTGAAATGCCGCACGGTAGAATCCTTCGATCGTCAGTTCATCGACACTGGCGGGATCAAAGTATGATTGGCGGCGGAGGGAGAAGGCAATACTCGAGCGACTGGAAAGACCACGAAAAATCAGATCACCAAATGGGCTCCGCAGGAGATCAAACCCCCAGCCTGGCTCGTTGGGCTGTGCCAGATCACGGATCCCGGTTGGGCAGATCAGCACCAGCGGCCCGAAGAGCCGCGGTGCGGCAGCAGCAGCGCGCACCAGGTACGCGCTGCTGAGCGAACTGGCGATTGCCGGCACGCCGCTGCCGATAACATCGTGTGTGAAATCGCTGATGAGTGCCGCGTAGAGGCCGGCGTCGTAGCGGATCGCCGGCCGATCCGAACCACCATAGCCCAGAAATTCGAGCGCATACACCTGATATTGCTCGCGCAGCGCCGCAAATGGCCGGCGCATCTCAAAGGCTGATGCAGCGGCATTGATGCTGTGGATCAGCAAGAGCGGCGCCCCTGTGCCGGCGGTATAGTAGGCGATGCGGTGGCCGCGCCACTGATAGTACTGCCGTGGAGCAGCCACCGGGTAGCCCTCGGCGTCGAGCTGGTCGTTGAGTGTTGCCACAGTCTCCCTTGTTCTGTGCCGCGTGTTGCTGTGCGGAAGCGGCAACAACACGTTATGCACGCATAGGGTGGAGCCGTTGATTCTGTCTCTACACAGCAGCGGCCTGCCGGGCCGTTAGCCGCGCACGCTGCTGGTCGCCAGGGCTTCGTCGACCAGTTCGGGCGTGATCTCATCGATTCCGCGTTCGCGGGCGATGGCCTCGACCTGCATCTGAAGTTGCCGGCTGGCTGAGATACGCGGAATATAGGGCAGGCGTTCGAGGGCACTATCGAGGAGCGTGCGTGCTTCGGCCTGCCACGGCATATTACCGGCTGCCTCGGGCGGGGGTGGTGGGGCTGCACCGGGGCGGGCAGCGCCATAGGCGGCATCGACCGGTAGAAAATTGAAGAGCACATTGTACAGTGCGTTCATAATCTCCTGGATCAGATACACCGCGCCGCTATAGCCCAGAAACGGCGTGCCGAGTGAACGGCGTACGGCGGCCCCCGGAAACGCCGCCGGAAAGAAGGTTGTGAAGCGGGCACCGGCCTCGGCAAGATAGATCCGCTCGTTGACCGAGCCGAACAGAAAGGCCGGAGCGCGCTTGTGCAACACCTGACGTACCCCTTCGTTGTCGAGATCGCCGGGGCGCAACGGCCGCGATGCGACAAACGCCAGTTTCATGCCTAGTTCATCGCCAAGATAGCGTGCCAGCCCTTCGGCATGCGAGCGTCCGGCGACAATTGCGACATCCGAGGTGCCGAACCAGTCGCCCTGTGGCCCGCGCCAGAGATCCCACACCGCCTGGAGCGTGGTCTTCTTTTCGTGGGCAATAAATGCCTCGGCCTGCTCGCTGGTACCGAGCAGTTGCCCGAGTTCGCGTACAAAGGCGGTTGTTTCGCGCATGCCGTATGGCGCATACAGGAAGGGCCGGCCAAGCTGTTCGGCCAGGCCGCTGCCAAACTCCTTGTACATGACGATCGTCACCTGTGCCGCTGCGAGTTGCGGGGTCTGCGCCAGCTCGGCCTCGAATGGGTAGACCAGGTTGATCGTGCCGCCGGCGCCGAGAATCAGGCGTTTCAGTTCGGCCAGATCCGAGGGCGAATTGAAGCAGCCATATGTCGGCCCGATAATATTGACGGTACCGGGGATGACATCGATCGCGGTATCGCGGTGGCCATACTGCTCGTAGAGCCAGCGCAACACGCGATCGCGGCCGGCCCACTCATCTTCGGCAAGTGAATTGCTGTAGTAGAAGGTCGTGCCGGTGCCGAGTTGCTGCACCAGATCCGAAAGATCGGATCCGATCATCTCGCTCTCGGCGGTCGAAACGACGATCACCCGTTTGCCGTTTATGGCCCCCTGATCGCGCAGGTTGTCGTATGTCCAGCGAACTTTTTCTGCAGTACCTTTGCCGCCAACCTCAGTTTCGGTCATGGTAGCGGGGGTGATATTCTCGATATGTGGGATCGAGTCGGTGTAATCGGGCACGGCGGTCGCAACCAGATTGAAACAGCCGACCGGTGCATCACAGATAACATGCACATCCGGCATGGGGCACATGGTCCAGACAGCCGCCCAGTAGCCGGAGGTGTCGGAGAGATCGCGGATAATTGTTGGTGGCATGTGGTTCCTCTACTCGGCGAAGAAGGCGTGCATGTCGCGGTAGCGGTCGCCACGGCCGAGTGCATCGCTCATAAAGTTCAGAATAGCTTCAAGCCCACCACTCAGGAAGAACGGGCGCGACGCAACCTGATTGGTGAAGTACATGGCGGGAATACCTCGCTCTTTCGCCACTGCACAGAATGGTGTCGTGCCGAGCACGAAATCGGGTGGGTAGCGATCAAGGGCGTCGACATCCTCTTCGAGTGCTTTGCGATAGACGATCTCGCGGGTGCCGCGCGCCTTGAGCCAGAGTTCGTCGGGCAGCACGAGCGGATCTGTCCCGATCGATGTTGAGACATATGGGACATCAGCACCGGCCTCGACAAGCATACGGGCATAGGCGAGTTCGGTACCTTCGTACCCAGTGACCAGGATGCGGGCGCCGCTGAGCGGTTTGGCATCAACAATGGCCTGGGCACGATCGCGTTCCTCTTCGGCAACCTGGCGTACCAGCTCGGGGTCAAGCCCGACGAGCGAGCCGAGGGTTTTGAGCCAGGCAAACGAGCCGCTGACCCCGACCGGTGCGCCGCCGACAACCGGCACATCCCATTCGCGGAAGAGTTTGATGGTCGATTTGTAAAAGGGGTGGAGCGGCGCGAGTGCCGCCGCCCGCCCGGCGCGTCGCAGGTCGTCGATAGCTCGGCCGGGCAGCGCCACCGTACCGGCGGCACCCATGCGGCGCAGGATGCTGTCGATTGCGATCTGGTCGGCCGGGAAGACTTCGCCCATGATCACGACGGTACGCTCTTCGCGGGGGGCGCTGCGGTCGCCAAGGCGACGCAGCAGTGCCTCCATGGCGACATCCTTGGCTTCGGCATGGGAATGGATAGCATACGCCGGAACCCGTACCAGCACCACATCGGCATCACCGGCGCGCTGCGGCAGCAACTCTTCCGGCAGGCCGGCGGTTTCGGCAACACACAGCGAGATCACCGGGATGAGGCGGCAACCGGGCTCACGGGCGGCAACTTCAATTGCGGCACGCGTCCCTTCCACCACCTTCCCATCGAGCAGTTCGGCAGTGCCGAGCTGTGGTGCCAGGATCGACTTGCGAGCGCCATAAAAATGGGTAATGAAGGTCAGGCCGTACAGGCAGCCGGTATCGGTCGCCATCACCGGATGCGATCCTTCCATGCGGGTCAGGATGCGCAACGAGCCAAAGGCCGGGCACATCGATTGCGGATGGAGTTTGCAGGTGGTACCCTGGGTCGCAGTGGTGTTCAGCGGGATCGTTTCTGCCATGCGGCAGGCTCCTAACTTTGGTATCTGGAACGGGCGGCAGCCTCTGGCTACCACCCGTTCTATGCGGAATGATACGGCGGATCCTGGATTATTCGTGGGCCGGCACGTCATCCGATGGCGGCACGCGGCGGTAGGTGGCAGTCGCCTGGCGATCGGTCAGGCGGGCAGCAAGAATAAACCCGAGGATAACAGCGGCGAGCGGGAAGAAGCAGAGCACATAGCCAGACGGCGGAACCGGGGCGGCTGCCTGGAGCAAGGTCAGCAACATTGGTGGACTCCTTTCGCTGCGGCTGCCATGCGTCGGCAGCCGCCTGACGGGATCTCTACGGCTTGGGTGCATGCGAGGGCATGATCACTTCGCGCATTTTGTCGGGATCGATCCGGAAATTTTCGACCAGTTCGATAATGTAGCGGAAATGGTGACGTGGGATCGAGACGAAGAGCTCGCCGGGGGCCAGCCGATTAAAGGCGCGCCCACCGCCATCACCGAGTGCAAAGACGCTGTTGCGGGTATGCCATGGCGCAGCAAAGATCGACGAGCATGCCGAGGCACCCAGCTCGCCATGCGGGAAGCTGCCCTCGCGTACCGAAGCGGCCCCGGCGATCTGCATGGCATGCAGAGCATCGGTTACACAGATCAGCAGATCGACCTCAACCCCTGCGGGTACATTGTTGAGCGGTGCCGCCGCCAGCGCCCGAATGGTGCCGGCCGGTAACGAGTAGCTTTGCTCTTTATTGCGGCGTGCGCCTTCCTCGGTGAAGAAGCCCTGGGCCATCGTGAGATACTCACCGTTTTTGATGAAATCCGATGGGTTGGGCAGCAGGCCGAGATGATACTGGCCCACCCAACAGTCATGATGACCGGCATCAACATACACCCGCCGCCCCTCTTCGGCCTGGCGGACGATCGCACATGCGACCGTATCGACCGGCTCGTAGCCTGCGGGTGGCTCATCGGCGCAGTAGGTGATGGCTACCGGGCGTCGTTTGACTTTCATTCGCTCGACGAGCAGGCTATTGAGGTAGTGCAGATCAACAGTCGGTTCGGTTGTCACATTCTTCTCCATCTGTGATGCCCGTTGTGGTGCGTGCGCGCTGCTACCGGTATGACGGTGCATCGGCATAGCGCAGATCGACATAACTGAACGTCTGCCCCGAGCGGCGCAGCGCCGAGAGAAACGCCACTTTGTTATCGAGATCTTCGGCTTCACCGAGGCGAATCTCGATCGAACCGGATGTGACGGTGATCCCTTCGCGTTCACTGCGATCGAGATCGGTGACGTGCATGCCGATCGATTCGATCATCTGCTGTACCTGGCGCTGCACCGGGTCGGCCACCTGCACCTGCGGAATGATCGGCGTAAGCGAGAGCGTCGGGATGCCGACCGCCTGGGGTGTACCGCCGAACAGTTCCTGGGCAGTGGCGGAGGTCGGC
>CALLZL010000404.1 GCA_937859575.1 uncultured Chloroflexota bacterium | reverse complement strand
GATCGTGATCAGGATGTTGCCTGCCTGTCATACGCTTCTCGTTGGGCCAGAGCGCAGCTAGACGCGCGTCAGGCCATGATGCAGCAGCTCAAGTGTCTCGACCGCCGTCTCGCTCGCACCGGTCTTGAGGGTTGGGCCGACCCATTTAATCGGCAGGGCATCCGAGACCGTCCAGCGCACTTCGGTGTCGCCCGCATAGCCATAGATCACAACCGAAAGACTACGCCGTTTCAGGTTCTTGCCCTGAATGACATCAGCATACCACTGCCACAGGTTGGCTGTAGCGATGCCACGCTTCAACACCAGGTTGACGAACTTGGTGCGGCCGGGCAGGCGGTGCTTGAAGCCGTTCAGCCCACCCTCTTCCCACTCGTAGATCTCGGTTTCGGCTTGCAGGCCGGAACATTCGCTGAATGCGGCCTCGTTCAGCCCTTCGATCTCGACCCAGAAGCGGTAGGTGCTATACACACTGCGCGTTGTCATGGCTCTCTCCCTTGCCTGGCGCACCCGATGTCATGCAATCCCCTGGCGTGTGGTTATACCTCGATCGCCTCGTTCAGCCGCCGATTGATAGCGGCAACCTGCTCGGCCCACCGTTGCCGCTCACGATGCTCCATTGCCATGATCGCCTCGGGCGGCCAATGGAAATGATAGGCGATATAGGCTACCTCCTCATAGAGGCGCTCGAGTGGGTAGCCTATGATCCCCCCAGGCGGCCGACATCGATCTCGAAGTGACTGTTACAATCGGGGCAGACGACCTCGACGGCGCTGGTGCCGGTTTCGTTGATGCGCCGGTAGAAATCCTGTAGAAACGCCAGGTCGGCCGAAAAGAGCCCTTCAATCACGCCGGGATTGATGTCGGTGAGTGTGCCGAGCCGCGTAACAACGCGCGAAAGCAGGATGATAACCAGATATGCCTGATTGGTGCGTACCCGTGGATCGCGCATTGGTGCGATCTCATCAAGCGCCGTCGAGAGGCGCATCGTCCCATTACGGTGCACGGTGCCGTCGCGGTCGATATAGCCACGTGGTAGCGTGAAATCGAACTCCGTCTGATAACTCATGATTGTTCTCTCTGTTCCTCACGAGAGCAGCTATACCGCTCTCGTGAGGAAAACGGCTCGTTCCGCGAACCTGCAACCCCTGCCCGCACGGAGCAGACAGGTGCAGCTTACTTCACCCGGTTCAACCCTTCGTGGCAGATGGTAATCTCTTCGACGGCGATATCGTTGTTGTTGGCATTCAGCTGTGGCCCGGTGACTTTGGAGGGCCAGCCGTCAACGAAGTTCCAGCGTGCAATCTCGCTGTTGGCCTGGTCATAGAGCACGATCGAGCCATTCTTGCGTGCTTCATTGACCTTGCCGTCTTCGACCTGTTTGCGCCATGCCCACAGCTCCATGATATCGGTGATACCGCGCTTCAGCACGATATTCGACCACTTCATTTCGCCGGGCACCTTTTTGATGATGGTGACACCATTCTTGCCGGCTTCTTTGTACTCGATAATGTTCGACTCCGAATCCAGGCCGCTGCACTCGCGGAACTGCGCCTGGGTGATGCCGTCGATTTCGAGATAGAAATGATAACCGGTTAACGGATCCGTGCGGCCTCCAGTTGCCATGGGGTATGCTCCTTCCGTTCACTTATTCGTTAATATCGCCGCCGCCACTCATCTGCTTGAAGCGGAAGATGACGAACTCGGCCGGCTTGACCGGTGCGATCCCGACCTCGACGATCAGCATGCCGACATCACGCACGGCAGGTGGGTTGAGCTCGGCATCGCACTTGACATAAAAAGCTTCCTCGGGAGTCGCGCCAAAGAGCGCGCCATCGCGCCAGACACGCGTCAGGAAGGCGGTGATGGTGCGTTTCACACGTTCCCAGAGATCCATGTCGTTTGGTTCGAACACAACCCACTGGGTGCCTTCGAAGATCGATTCTTCGATATAGTTGAACAGCCGGCGCACGTTGATATACTGCCACTCGGCATCGGCCGAGAGGGTACGCGCACCCCACACCAGAATGCCACGGCCGGGGAAGCTGCGGATACAGTTGACCCCGTTCGGGTTGAGGATCGACTGCTCGCTGTTGATCACCTGCTTTTCGAGCTTGAGTGCGCCACGCACCACCTCGTTGGCCGGTGCCTTATACACCCCCCGCTCGCTGTCGACCCGTGCATACAGCCCGGCAATATGCCCACTCGGCGGCACCATGATCATCTTTTCGTCGGGGCCGGCCTTCGGGTTGGGGTTGGCAACATAGATCCACGGATAGTAGAGTGCGCCATACTTCGAGTTGAAGTTGGCCTCTTTCATACGCCAGTCGCGCACCTCCTGCGGCGAGAGGCCGGGCAGTGCGTCGATGATCGCGAAACGATCCTTCATCAACTCGCAATGGTTGAGCAGCGCCGTCTGTACCGCCTTGACATCATCACGCGTCAGTTTGCCCTGCAGATAGCCCGACATCAGATCCGGGCAGATCACCATGGTGACATCATCGACGGCTTCGAGGGCACCGAGGCCGGTGCGGGCCGATGCATCGCCCTCGAAGGTTTTGGCGGTTGGCGCCCCCCTGGCACCCGGTGCCCTCCAGCTCCAGCCGCCCGTGCGCCGCCCGGGGGCCGCCCGCGCGGCCCGACCGTCGGCGTCCACCGCCAGGGCAGCCGGTGCACTCATGCTATAGCTGCCGCTGCGCGGCCGGCGGTCGCCCAGCGTGCCCGAACTTTCGACTTCAACCGCCTTGACGACGGTTGACTCGCGGGTAAGCACTTCGACGGCATTCCGCACGCCGCGCCCTTTGCCCATGGTCAGGTTGTCGAATACTTCATCCGGCTTGCCGGGCGCCTTGATCGTGACCCGGAACTGCTCTTCGCTGACCCCTTCGCCGGTGGCATCGCCGATTTCGATCGATACCCCCTGGGCTTCCCCTTCGTTGCGGGCCGTCAGTTCAAGCGCACCACTTCCGGCGCGTGCGGGCAGGGCAGCCCGTGCGGCACCACCGCCGGCACCATCGGCATCGGCACGGGTAGCGATGCTCTGCACATAGCAGGTGGTGCCGCCGTTCAGGAAGTAGCCGTAGATCGCGATCGGGGTGAAGAAGCCGTCTACAAAACCACCGAACTCGTCGGCATACTGGTTCCAGCTGGCGACGAAATGTGGCTGGCCGGTGTTGCCCGCCGGGCGCTTCTCGGTGAACCCGATAAACGCCGCGACCGAGGTACCGACACCCTGGATCGGCTTGCTGCCCGACGGCAGTTCTTCAATGTACACACCCGGGGTCTGGTAGGTTGGCGTGCATTTCCTCCTCTTAGTGTGGTTGTGCGGCGCACAAGCCATGTGTACGAACTATGCGAATGTTTCTGGTTATGTATCGGCGACGGCACCTCCCATTTGCATGGTGATCCGGTAGCTATGATCGCGGATCAATACCGGCCGGCGCTGGCTCCAGCCGTCGTGTCGGATGACCAGGGTATAGCGCCCCGGTGCAAGATCCAGGGTAAAGCGACCATCGTCGCCGGTAACGGCCTGCCGGTTGTGATGTTCGACCTCAACCGTCACCCCGGCCAGTGGCGTACCAGCTTGATCGCGGATAATATCGCTGTAACGTGGCTGTTCGGCAGCCTGTTCACCACTGATACGCACCATGCGTTGCAGCACCTGCCCGTTAATGGTCAGTGTGAGCAGATAGCGGCCGGGTGCCAGCCCATCAAAGCGAAACACGCCGGCATCATCGGTCACGGCCCTGTCCGGATGTCCTTCCACGGCGATCGTCAGGCCGCCGAGCGGTGTAGCGGCCGGCAGGCGAAAGATCTGGTTGACGCGGAAGCCGGTGTTCGGCGATGCTTCGGGTAGTTGCAGGCGAATACCGGTTGAGAGAACCGGGGGGCCGGCACGTTCGGCACGCCGTTCACGCGCCAGTGTCACGACAAAACTGATCGACGGTTTGAGCTGGTTCTCCAGTGCCGTCCAGAATTCACCCGGGCTTTTGAGCACACCTTCGAGCTGTGCGACATTGGTATGAATCGGCCATTCGTAATCGCGTAAAGAACCTTGTAGCCGCTCGACCGGCAAGGTCGGATGATCCATGAGGGTTTCGAGAACATGCCAGAGCAGGCGATGTTCATCCTCAACGGCCGTCGTCCAGGCGGTGATCAGGTAGGTCAGTTCGAAGAAGAGCGGCGGCTGACGGCGTGCGGCTTCCCGTGAACCACGCCCCTCAAGACGCCATCCCTCTTCGCGCAGGGCGCGCCGTTCGTGGATGTCGAACAGATAGCAGTTGAGGGTCGGCTTCGAGATCCCCGCCGACCAGTCGCGGGTCGGGATGTCGAAGCTGATATCAACTTCGGCGGGAACGAATTCCCCCTCGTTGATCAACAACTGCCGGATGGTTTCGTCGAGATCGCTGAGCATGGAGCTTCCTGTCGGGCCGAAGCGTTCGTGGTCCGAATGCTTCGGCGATACTTAGCTGGGCATCTCTTCTTCTTCTTCGGCCGACTCGCGTTGGGCAAGCATGCGCTGCGCCTGTTGCTCTTCGGCCTCGCGCTGGGCGGCGGCGGTCTGCGCTGTGCCGGATGTTACTGCCGAAGCCACACTATCGGCCTCTTGCTCGTTGGCATCACCGGCTGGGCCGACCTTCATACCGCTCCCACCACTCATCGAGCGTTGCTGCACCACATGGGTCAATTCATGCGCCAGCAGGCCGTGATCACCGGGGCTGGCATCCTTGCGGAAGAAGATATCGCTGCCGGTGGTAAAGGCCCGCGCACTAATACTGCGGTTGAGTGAGTCGGCTTCGCTATCGGTATGCACTCGTACATCCTTCAGATCAGTGCCGAATGCATGCTCCATCGACGAACGGGTTCCGTCGTCGAGCGGGGCACCACCACCACGGCGGGCATTGATCCGGCCGCTCAGGTCGTTACTGACCGGGCCACCCTCAAGGCCAACCTCCGGCCGTGCCGGAGCATCGCGCTGGATCGGGTCGTGCTGGGCTGCAATCTCGTCTTCTTGCTCTTCGGGC
>CALLZL010000403.1 GCA_937859575.1 uncultured Chloroflexota bacterium | reverse complement strand
CTACCGGCAGCAGCACGTTGCAAGGCGCGGATGGCACGCGACCAGTTGGCGGCGGCGCTGTGCAGCAGGCCGATCTGGTAGTGAGTTGCCCGATCGGTACGGCCATGGCGCAACGCACGGGCCAGCAACATCCGTGCTCGGGCCGTGTTGTCGCGTTTGAGCAGTAGTGCTGCTGCGGCACGCAAGAAGAGTGGCTGATCGGGCGCAAGCTCGATGGCTCGCTCGTGGTGAGCCAGAGCTGCTTCCCAATGCTCGTTTACCGCAGCCGCCAGAGCCGCCTCGTGTTGCAGGTCGGCGCGGTCGCCGGCTAGTTCGGCGGCCCGCTTGATCTGCCGTTCGGCCTCGTGCAACTGGCCGCTACGCTGGAGTGCAACCCCCAGCGCACGGGCATGATCCGGGTTGCCGGGGGCTAGGGCGGCAGCGCGCTGATATGCAGCAAGCGCCAGATCGCGCTTACCCTGCTGCCAGAGCAGCGCCGCCAGTTCGGCATGAGTATCGGCATTTTCGGGGCGCAGATCGAGGGCGGCGCGCAGTGTTGCGGCGGCAGCCTCATCTTCGCCGCGCTGACGGAGCAGCGCGCCAAGCCGGCGCAGTACCCGATCATCGTGCGGATCGATCCGGGCGGCATGGCGATAGGCCGCTAGCGCCGCTTCATCTTCGCGGCAGGCTTCGGCCGCTTGGCCAAGTGCCACAAACAGGTCGGCGCGATCCGGTTCGAGCTCGATGGCCCGCTGCAGGGCGGCCCGCGCCCCCGGCAGATCACCGAGCGTACGGCGCAAGGTGCCGATCCGTTCATAAAGATCGGCCTCGCCCGGTTGAAGTGCGACTGCCCGCGTGTAGCAATCGAGCGCCTCGCGGTGACGCCCGGCGTCGAGGCATGTCTGCCCGAGCGCAACCAGTGTCGCCGGATCATCGCCCTGTTCGCGCAACAGTGTGCGCAGAATCCCTTCGGCATCGGCCATGCGGCCGAGGCTGCGCAGCGCCACAGCGGTACTGCGGCGGTAGAGTGCCTCGGCCGGGCGGCTCTGCATGGCCTGCTGATAGGCCGCAAGTGCACGTTCGATCTGCCCCTGACGGGTATAGACATGGCCGAGTTCGTGGGCGGCCTGTGCCGAATGGCGCTGGTGTGCGTCAAGCACCAGTTCGAGCGCGGCGGCCGCCTGCTCGTATTCACCAAGCCGGCTACAGACAACCCCCAGCTGCTGGCGGTAGCGCAGGTCGTCTTCTTCGCGCAGCAAGGCCTGTTCGTAGGCAGCTCGCGCTAGTCGCCACTGTTCCGATTCACAGTAGAGTTCGCCAAGCCGGCCAAATAATCCGGCTTCGTCGTACCCTTCGGTTCCGGCGCGTTCGAGCTGTTCGAGCGCCACCGTGCGCAGCCCTTCGGCAGCAAAGGCATCGGCCAGCAATACCCGTAGTGGCGGTGTGAGCGTACCACTACGCGCCAGCAACGCCTCGAACTGCTCGGCCGGCTCGGCATCGATCAGGCAGCGCGCCGCCAGTGTCACCGCACCACTCGCCAGCAAGCGGCGCAGCACCGCCTCGCGATCACTACAGATACTATAGGCAAATATCACCGCATCGGCCCAGGTGCGGCCAAAAATCGTCGCCGGCCAGCGCTCAGGGCGCATCTGTGCCAACAGCATACCCTGGGCAAACGAGCGCAGGATCGGGTGACGAAAGGCCACCTGCTGCCGCTCGGCATCGACCGTCAGCAGTGCCGCGCCATGCAACGCCGCCAGCTGAAGTGCCGGATCAACACGCCGGGCCGGGCCGGTGCCGAGAGCGGCATGGGTCTCGGCAACGCTCAATACCTCGCGCTGCTGCTGATCAAAGATGGCAACCAGCGGCGAAAGGGCTTCGACGGCTGCTTCACTGGCGATCTGCAAACTATGGGCCTGCACAGCCGCCTGGACGGTAGCCGGGATCCAGCCTGCCAGGAGCCGGCCACGGCTGACCGGCGGTGTACCGGTGAGTACCGGCTCTTCGAGCAGGGTCGCCAACCAGCGTGGGCGCGTCGCCAGTGCCAGCAGATCTTCGCTGCGGCGTAACCATGTCGCCGCCTCGTCGCCGCGCTGGCGCTGGACGGCCGTCAAAACATCGGCGGGGCGCAGTGGCTGGAGCGCCCGAATGGTTGCGGCACCAAGCCAGGGCCGGAAGGGCGGCAGATTCTCGCTGCGGCACGAATAGATCCAGCGCGCCCGGCTACCGAGCGTCGTCGCGGCTTGGGCGAGTGCCGCCAGGCTGGTAAGCTGGACATCGGGGGCCAGCTCATCAAGCCCATCAAGCAACAGAAGCAGCGGCCGCTCGGCAGCCAGCTGATCGAGATTGGGTACATCGGAACCGCTCATGCGTGCCAGCGTTGCTTCGATACTCTGATCGAACAGCGCCAGCTCAAGATACAGCGGGAGCGGCGCCGCCGTGCCACGGGCCGGATGTGGTGCCGCCAGTAGTGATTCGGCCATCCCAAATGCCAGCTGGCGAAGCGTGGTCGTCTTCCCGGCACCTGGGGCACCGGTAACCACCAGCCTGGGGAAGACCTCGGCCGCCATCTGGATCGTCAGGCGTGCTGCCGCCGGGGTGGCCTCATCGCGGCGCATCCCCGGTTCGTCGGCCAGCCAGAGTGGCGCAACGCCACGCGCTGCACGCATCTGCGGCCGGGCACACAACGCCTCTAGATACTGTTCAACCCAGGGGTTGGGCGTCGCACCCGGACGCACTTGTTGTTGATCAGATCGATCCATACGGCCATCCCCATTCCAGGCAGATTACTGCCCGACCAGCGACAACATCCAGAAGCTGACGCCACAGATCAAGGTACCCAGTAAACAAAGAAAGACACCCGTGCCAATTGCCGTCTGTACCAGGCGAGTGACCGATTCGAGCAACTGAGCCGTGCCTTCGAGTGCCGCCTGTACCCCAATATCGCTCAGCGCCTTGCCGCTCAGCCGGGTCGATTGATTCGACAGCACCCGCATCGTCTCCTGATACTCACGGGTCATGATGATCAGCATGCCGCTGATCACCATTGCCAGGCCTGCGACGAAGAGCACAATCGCCATAACAAGCTGGATCGTTTCGGTCATGGTTGTTTCCTTATCTTCGTCGTCAGGCGGCTACAGCCGTTCGGCGAGCATACCGCCGAACACCATCAAGAGTGCCTGAATACCGGCTTCGTCGGCAGCGCCACGTGCCACCAGCAGCAGTGGGGTATCGTGCATGCCGGTGAGCGGAATGCAGAAGAGTACTGCCTGACCTTCGCTGCGTACCAGCGGCCGGCCGCCGCGCAGCGCCTCGGCGGCAACCCGCAGTTGCGAGCCCTGTAGCCGCGGTGCGACCTGCTGCACACCACCGCGTACCAGCAGTAGCGGCACCAGCGCAGCGGTTGCATCAGGCGCCAGAAGCGCCAGCCAGTCGAGATCGAGCGCCTCGGCCATACGCCGGCAGGCATCGCGCGCCATCGGCAGGGCTTCGGGGGCTGTGCGTACCACACCCGACACCTGCCAGAGGGTTGTGAGCGCGTCTTGCTGGCGGCGCAACTGCTCGGCAGCGTGGAGCGCATCGGCATGCCGCCCGGCCAGATCGGCGAGCTGTTCGAGCGCCATCATCTGGCCACTGCTTAGGGCACTGGTGGCCGACTCGACAACAATCGAGCCGGTGCCGAGCATGGTATTGATCGGCAGGTGCGTGCTGCGCCGGCTCGTCGCTACTGCCGGCTCGCCGGCAAGATAGACGGCTGCCGGAACTGCCGCGATCTGGGTGGCGCGTTGCGTAATGCATCGCACCAGCTCGGCCAGGTTGGTGGTACCGCTGATCTGGGCCTGGTTGAGACGCTGCCATTCGATCGCACGGCGGGTGTCGTTGTGCATGCCGGCAAGGCTATCGGCACGGCCGAGTTGTTCACGCAGTGCGGTAATCGTGGCACTGCCATGTGCCCACATCCAGGCAATCAGGCTACCAGCAACGATTTCGAGCACAATCAAGGCACCAATCAACTGGTCACTCCCAAGCCCATCGGCCAGCGCCACCAGCAGCAATACCACAACACCGATTCCGCCGCCGGCTAATGCGTCGCGGGCACCGCCCGCCAGCGCCCCCTGTGCGATCAGCAAGAGCGCCAGCGGTAACAGCGGGCTGGCACTACTACCACTAGCGATCAACAACAACCCGATCGCGGCTCCGTCGCCAAGGAGTGCGATCCAGCGCGGCAGGCTCTGGTGCCAGCCGGCGGCCAGCGCCGCAACCGCCAGAATGAACGACGACCAGAGCGCCAGGCCGGCTGCGCCGCTGATCCCATTGGCCAGCATGAGCAATGCCGTCAGCAGCACCAGCAGGCGCAGTGCAGCGGCTGCGATCCGACCCAGCCGCGCCAGCCGCCGATCAAATGCGTCGAGCCGTAATGGAGCATCTTCTTCGAATGAACCAACAGCGGGGGTTTCAAGCTGTAGGCGGCGCATCTGGATGAGCATACTCATTCCTTCCAACAATCACTCCGCAAAAAGGTCACTCAGGCGCTGGACGGCATCCCACTGGCCGATTTCACAGTAGACGGCATCGAGGGCGAAAGCTTCGGCCACGTAATCGCGACCCTCGTGCGTAATGCGGAAGCTGGGGCCAAGTGGCGAACCAAACCCTTCGCGTAGTGCATATTGCTGTGGCGGCCAGGCTGAACGATACAGGCTACCGGCACGCTGGAACAGCGCCTGCAAGAGTGCCCGCTCAAGCTCTTTCTCGAAATCATCACGGGCGACCCGGCGCAGCTCCGAGAGCCGTGCAATCGTGCGCCAGTCGCCAACTGGTGCATAGACGACATCAAGGGCATAGATTGCAGCAACATACTGCCCCCCACCGGCAGTTACCCGAAAACTCGCACCAAGTGGCGGGCCCAATTGCGTGCGCAGCGCATATTGGTGGAAGGCCCAAACGGTGCCAAAAGGTTCGCCGGCGCCCCGGGAGAGCGCCTCCAGCAACGCATCACGCAGCGGGCGATGCTCGGGAGCCACCAGCGCACTCAGCCG
>CALLZL010000402.1 GCA_937859575.1 uncultured Chloroflexota bacterium | reverse complement strand
AGGTCGGCGGGGCGGGGGGGGTCGATGCGCGCGGCAATGGCCCGCCGATATAAACCGACATAACGACGCGCCGATGCATGCCACGAATCATCGACCGACATGGCACGCAAGATGAGTTGCTGCCATGTGCTGCGGTAGCGGTAGTTCTCGATCGCCCGGATCAGCGCGGCATACAGTGCCATTGAGTCGTATGGGTGGAAGGCAAAGCCATTCCCCTCGCCGGTTGTCGGATCGAAGTCGCGAACCGTATCGGCAAGGCCGCCGGTGGCGCGTACGATCGGGATGGTGCCGTAGCGCATAGCAATCATCTGGCCGAGTCCGCATGGTTCATAGCGCGACGGCATCAGAAACATGTTGGTGCCGGCGTAGATCTTCTGCGCCGTGGCGGCGTTGAATGTCAGGAAGACAGCCATCTGGCGTGGGAAACGGGCGCGTAATTCGCTGAGGCGCTCGTGGTAGCGCTGTTCGCCGGTGCCGAGGATAATCAGCTGTACATCGTGGTTGCGCAAGAGCGGCTCGATGATTGCGCTGATCAGATCAAACCCCTTTTGATCCGAAAGCCGTGTGATTGCCCCGATCACCGGCGTGGTGCGATTAAGTGGCAGACGCGCCTCGGTCTGCAGATCGGCCTTGCAGATCGCTTTGCCCTCGATCTGATTAAGGTTATAGTGCGCCGCGATATACCGATCGCTCGCCGGATCATACAGGTCGGTATCGATCCCATTCAACACCCCATACAGCCGATCACGCCGATCACGGAGCATCGGGTCGAGCCCTTCACCAAACTCAGGTTGCAGGATTTCACCGGCATAGGTTTCGCTTACGGTGTTGATGATATCGGCATAGTAGATGCCGCGTGCCATGAAATCGACCACATCATTCAGATGGGGCGTGTCGGGGTGCGCTAGAAAGCCATACTCATCGACACCGGCTATTTCGAGCACGCGATAGCCGAAAACACCCTGGTAGGCCAGGTTGTGGATCGTGTAGATGCAGGCCGTGTTGCCGAAGAATGGATCATCACGATAGATGGTTTTGAGCCAGTTCGGCACAATTGCCGTCTGCCAATCATGGCAGTGAATCACATCTGGTGCCCAGTCAAGCCGGCGTATTCCTTCGAGGGCCGCCCGGCAGAAGAAAATAAAGCGATCGGCATCATCATCGTACATATAGATGCCGTCGCGCTGGAAGTAATGGGCATTCTCGATCATATAGACCGGAATAGCGCCGTGGTCGGTGTCGATGTTGGTCTGGAGCAGCGCCGCTTCGGTTTCGAGATCGTCGAGCGGCACATCATAGGCTTCGACAATCCGCTGGATGTGGAATTGCTCTTCGTTGATGCGCGAGTAATGCGGCAAGACAACCCGTACATCGTGGCCAAGGGCACGCAGAGCCTTCGGTAGCGCACCGACCACATCCGCCAGGCCGCCCGTTTTGGCAAATGGCACCATCTCGGCCGCCATTATGAGAATCTGAAGCGACGTGTCACTCATAACTCGATCCCACCGGCCGCGACCTGTGGCAGAACCGCAAGTGCACGCCGGGCGACATCTGCCGGGCTACCACTGGCGTCGATACGGCGCAATAACCCTTCCGACGCATAGTAATCAAGCAGCGGGCGGGTCTGTTCGTGGTAGACCACCAACCGTTGCCGGACGATCTCGGGTCGGTCGTCGTCGCGTTGCTGCGGCTTGCCGCCACGCTCCTGGCAACGCAGCATACTGGCCAGATCATCGATGTGTACCGGAAACGGATCGCCGGCACCTTCGCAGATCCGGCGGCCACTCAGACGACGCACGACTTCGTCGTCTGCAACATCGAGCGCGATCACCGCATCAAGTTCACGGCCATAGTCGGCCAACATCAATGCCAGCCCGGCCGCCTGCCGCATCGTGCGTGGGTAGCCGTCCAATAGAATCCCTTGCTCGGAGTCCAGTGAATCGAGGCTGGTACGTAACACGCGATCCATCAGTGAATCGGGGGCCAGATCGCCATGCTGCAGATACCCCTCGACCATACGGCCGATGCGGGTGCGGGCCTTGATCTCGGTTCGCAGCTGCTGCCCGGTCGATATCATAACCAGTGGATGCTCAGCGATCAGCGCTTCGGCGATCGTGCTCTTTCCGGCCCCCGGCGGCCCGATCAGGACAATCTCAAGTGAGCGGGAAAGAGGCTGTGTGATCATTACGTTCCTACCTCGTACACTCGAAACAACTCATGCTTCGGTGCATTATAGCCGATAGCTGTATGCTTTCATCAGGGTTCCTCTTCCGGCTGCCGCCCGATAGTTGTGATGCGGCTCGGGTCGGCATGCCCCTCACTAATGGCGCTAGTGCTATTCGGCACAACAACGGAGATTACGAGTATATGTCGTTTAATGGATGGAACGAATTTCACCGGATCACGACGTTTACTGAACAGGCGCGGCTGCGGCTGCCGCTGTGCCTGTTCAACAAGAACGCATGCTGATCGCGAGAAACACCATGACAGAGTTCGACATCGAAGGGCAACGTGTCGTTGTGCAAGAGAGCGGGCTGGCGCGTGGGCCGCTGGCGGTTCTGATCCATGGCTGGGCTAGCTCCTCATTCACATGGAACCCGCTGCTACCGGCACTCAGCCGCCGCTATCGCTGCCTGGCAATTGATCTGCCTGGATTCGGCCATTCTCCTGCGCCGCACCAGCCACCGACGATCGCCGGCTACGCCGAGATGGTGGCGCGCCTGATCGAACATGAGAGTGATCGGGCTGTCTTGCTGTTGGGCCATTCGATGGGCGGCCAGATCGCCACAACGTTGGCCTTGCGCTACCCGATGCTTGTTGAACGCATGGTGCTGCTCAACCCGGCGATCAGCGGCCGGCTCTCGACCCGGGTCAATATGCTGTTTGCTCCGCACGTTGTGCTCGAACGAGTGCCGTTCGTGGAGCGGTTGCTCGCGTTTGCCGCCCGAACGCCGATCGATTATACCGACTACCTCATGAAGCCTTCAAACTTTGCAGAGCTGGCAACGATTGCGCCCGAAGATTACAAGCGGATCCGCGCCGATGCACGGCGTGTCGGGCAGGGTCGTACCCGAGCAGCATGTTTTTCGGCCATGAAGAAGGGCGATCTGCGTGGGCAGCTTGGGAGCGTCGAAACCCCTACCCTGGTCGTCTGGGGAGCCGAAGATAATATCGTGCCGCTGCGCGACGCGGGGGTTGTTGCGGCTGAGTGGCCCAAAGCCGATCTGCGTATCATTCCCAACTGTGGTCACTGGCCGCAGTTCGAACAGCCAGACGCAACCCGCCGCCATATTGCACATTTCCTTGGTCTGCCGCCCGAAAAGACCGCCAATGCCATCGATCAGGATGTCAGCCAGCTTGAGGAGATCGTTCAGTTTCTTAACAATTCCGAGATCGCCGGTAATCTGAGCCATACCCAGCGGCTGCGCCTTGCATCGCTATTGCAGAATCAGGCCTATGGTTCACGCGAACTGGTGGCAAGTGTCAATACGCCCGGCGACGAAATGTATATCGTCAGAGAAGGAACCCTCGAAGTCTGGCTTTCGCCGAAGGTTGACGACGGAACATCACCAGTACGGTTGGCCTTTATGCACACCGGCCAGGTGGTTGGCGAACTCTCATTGCTCGATGATGCACCGCGTAGTGCCGATCTCCGTGCTGGCTCGGCCGGTGTGACCTTGCTGGTCCTGACGCGTGAAGCGCTCAATGCGCTGGCTGAAGATGATCCGGCGCTGGTTATGCGGATGATGCAGAATCTGGCGATCTCGCTTGGCCGCCGCCTGCGCCTGCAGAACTGGCAGGCGATGCGTGCCGAACAGCTGGCACACCAGAGTGGTGCCTTGACTCGTGTACTTGCGGATACTGAGTAAGTGGTCATCATGGCCTGGCTGCCGCCGGAGTGGTGCGGCCTACCGGCGCACGCCGACCCAGCGCGACCATTGCAACCACGATCGCGGCAAAGACGAGCGCCTGATTGCTGAGGTGTTCGCCAAGCAGGGTAGCCGCCGCGACGAGGGTCAGAAATGGTTGCAGCAGCTGGATCTGGCTGACACGCGTGATACCGCCGAGTGCAAGGCCGTGATACCAGGCGAAGAACCCGAGCCACTGGCTGATCAGTGAGACATAGGCAAACGCGATCCAGGCATGCGGCGGGGCTGCCAGGCCATGCTGCCAGATCGCGATCCCAACTGGGATGCTGAGAAATGGCGCAGCAATCACCAGCGCCCAGCAGATGACCTGCCAGCCGCCCATTGTTCGTGCCAGCCGTGCTCCTTCGGCATACCCGATCGCCCCGACAACCACGGCACCAAGTAACGCCAGATCGGCAAGATGTAGCCCTCCACCGCCGGTAATGGCGGCAAATGTCACCACCGCGCTACTCCCGCCCACAGCGGCCAGCCAGAAGAGCCACGATGGGCGCTCCCCGCCGCGTATAGCCCCGACAACCGCCGTTGCTAGCGGTAATAACCCGATGATAACTGCACCATGCGCGGCCGGCACTTCGCGCAAGGCCCATGCCGAGAGCAGTGGAAAACCGAGCACGACACCGGCGGCGATAATCAGCAGGCTGCCGAACTCGTGGCGTCTCGGCAGCCGTTGCCGGCGGATCGCCAGCAAGATCGCTGCACATACTGCTGCGACAAGTGCGCGCCCCAAGCCGACCACCACCGGATCAAGCGAAGCAACTGCAAAACGGGTCGCCGGAAGCGTGATGCTGAATGCAACAACACCGAGCAGCCCATAGAGCAGCCCGCTGGTCTCGGCAGATAGAGATACACGAAGGGCTGGAATCATCACACTACTCTTTCTATTCAACGCTATTGTGGCTTGCCATACTGATATACCCCAGCATGCCGGAGCACGACAATCAACAATCAGTGCTGTATTGCGTGGGACATTCCAGCATATTCGTGTTGTTCATAGCTCTTTTGGCGGTGCTACAATGAGGAAGATCAGGATGCTATGAGGAAAGGAACAGCGATGGCTAGCAGTCATACCGGTGCATTACAACCGGCCCGAACTGTTGAGGAACTGAAGGAACTGCGTGCACTCACCGGAAACGCTGATGGTGCGCAGCGTGTATGCTGGACCGACACATGGGCACAGGCACGTGAGTGGATGCGCGGCAAACTGGCGCAACTCCCGGTCGAAGTGATTGTCGATGAAGCCGGGAATCAATGGGCCACGCTACGCGGTACATCCGAGCGTGAATTGCTGATTGGCGGGCATATCGACTCAGTACCGAATGGAGGCTGGCTCGATGGTTGCCTCAATGTGCTGGCCGGCCTGGAAGTGATGCGGCGTGTTGCTGCCGAAGGTACTCCGCCCGTCACACTACGGTTGGTCGATTGGGCTGATGAAGAAGGTGCCCGCTTTGGGCGCAGCCTGATCGGTTCGAGCGCCTGTTCGGGTACGCTTGATCCGGATGATCTGCGGGTGCTGCGCGACCGCGACGGTGTGATGATGCCGGATGCCCTGCGTGCCCATGGTGTCGAGCTCGAGCGCATGCGTGAAAGCCACAAGCAGTTGAAGAATGCCGCGGCGTACCTGGAGCTGCATATCGAGCAGGGCCCGGTACTCGAAGGGCTCGATCTGCCACTGGGGGTTGTACTTGGCACATTTGGGGTTGAACGGCATCGGATTACATGGCGCGGTCAGGCGGCCCATGCCGGATCAACACCGATGGATCGGCGGCGTGATGCGCTTGCCGGCGCTGCCAAACTGGCGCTTGAGCTCCGCGAGATCGCACGCCGTGTCGGCGATGGCGGGGTCTGCACATCGGGTGGGGTTGTCTGCAAGCCTGGAATCGTCACATCGGTTGTTGAAACCGCCGAACAACTACTCGATCAGCGCCATCTCAGCGCCGAGAAGCTTGCAGCCCTGCTTGGCCAGGCACAAGAAGCCAGTGAGCGCTTTGCACAAGAAGAGCAGATCGCAGTGGAATGGGAGCGGTTGTGGCATATTCACCCGATCCTCTTCAACGACGAACTGATCGCCATGGCCGATGAGTCGATCCGTGAAGTTGCCGGCCGCTCACATCGCCTGCCGAGTGGGCCACTGCACGATGCTGCCGAGGTCGCCCGAATCGGGATTCCGACGGTGATGCTCTTTGTGCAGAGCCTGCGGGGCCTTTCGCATACGAAACTGGAAGATACCAGAGAAGAACACATTCGCCAGTCGGTTGAGGCGCTTGATCGGCTCACCAGCCGCGCCATGGCCTGGATGGCATAGGGCGGGTAGAGTGCCACGACCGGCAGGGTTGCGTGGGTGCCGGCACCTGCGCAACCCTGTTTGTTCTTGTGTGCTGCCGGTGTCACGCAGGGCCTGAGCGCAGCCCTATAGGCATTGCACATGCCCTGAGCAAAGCTGCATAATGCTTGACAATCGGCACATCGGTAGCGTATAATAGAACAAATGATCTAATGCGCTCGCAGAGGCCTGGTCGATCCGACTCTGTCCTGGCGAGGGTTGCGGCGATCAACGAAGCACGAGACATTGAACAGAGTATGAGGGGTGACATGATCGGTCGAAACAAGATCCAGGCAGTGCACGAGTCGGTGACGTTACAATATGCCAACGGCAAGAGTCTGGCGCGGCCGGTGGGTGGGAATGGCCGATTCACACCATACGTTGGTTTTCATATCGAAGTTGGGCGCGACACGACTGTCGACGATGTATTAGCCGGATCGCGGGTCGAGCAGATCGAGATCAAGCATCAACGTCAGGGCGGCATGGAGATTGTGCGTCACTGGGGGCTTGGTGAAGAAGTGCGCATCTTCCCGGTTACCAGCGGGCCGGTTGCACCGACGGTTGCCGGTAGCCTGGGGCGTAACACGGCAGCGACCGCCGAGGCCGGGCTTGGTATGCGTTGGGGTGCCAATGAGCGCAGCAAGATGGCCATTCGCGGCTATCTTGAAATACTGGCGAAAGCTGGTTGCCTGCGCCTGGTGCAACTTTCGGTTCGCTCACGGATGACCGATGTGCTCCTCGGCGCCTTACTCGACCACGGGCGGGTCTGCGAGGCAGCCGATAGCCTGATCGATCGGAACAAGCATCCGGAAGTCGTCACATTTCATGAGATCGCATTGCCGCTCGGGCCGAGTGGCGAAGAGGAGTGGGGCAAAGGCGACACGACGACCGTTGTGCCGTTTCGCAGCCTGCACCCGGCAACGATCGATGCCGAGTATCTGCGTAGTGCCTGGCGCCCCGATGCGGTGCATGCCGCAGCCCAGCGTGATTGGGCTAATATTCAGCTCTGGGCGCAGGAATACGCCACCCAGAGCGAAGATCAGCCGCGGCAGCTGATCGAGCAGGCAGCCAACGGCCATGACGATGTTTTGTGAGTGCATGTGCCGATACACCTGGCATGTCGTGGCATAGCAGTGTGGCTCTGGCAGATTAGTTTGTAACGAGATGAG
>CALLZL010000401.1 GCA_937859575.1 uncultured Chloroflexota bacterium | reverse complement strand
CCGGCCAACCATTGTGCCGAACCATCATAGAGTGCAAAGTCGTAGGCCGGGATCCCTGTGCCGAACACGGCATCGGGCCGCAGATACGCCGGTGCATAGGGCGACTCGCCGGCATAGCTCACCCCTTCGAGCCAGAGCTGATCGCTGCCGGCCAGCCGCAACGCCTGGTGTGCACCAACGATCGCGCCGCCACCGGCCAGATACTGCTGCAAGCGTGCGGCCAACGCTGCATCGACCTGCAGTTCATCCGCAAGTATCAGCAATCGGTAGCGTTCGAAATCAACCGCCGGCTCAATAATATCGAACTGCAAATGGCACTCCATGAGCAGCTTGGTCAGCCCATAGACACTCGAACCGCCACGCGTCGTCTGGTGGCTGCTGTCTTGCACTGCCGAGAGATCGTCGAGCGGCAGCCCACCAATCACAATTGCTGCTTCGGTGACGGGCGCAGCCTGGTTGAGAAACGGCTCAAGCCGGCGCACCTCTTCATAGACCGGCCGGATCGTCTCGTAGACGGCCGGATCGAGCCGGCCGTCGGGCGGCAGCTGGTCGCCGATATCGCACTGGGCACCCTGGGCAATAATGCCGGCCATTTCCGAGCGCAGCTGCATTGGGTGTTTGAGGCCACCGAAATCGGCCCACGACCGATGGAAACGACCGGTCATGCCGCAGACGCTCCGGCCGAAGGTACGCGCATAGCGCACATTGGTCGGGAAGTAGAGATAGCCCCAGAAGGCGGTCGGCAGCGCCTCGATATCGATATTGTCGAGGTATGGTGCCCGCTCACCAAGGCCGAGTCGCGTCTGATTATTCTGATCAACCTGGCAGCCGGGGCGGATGGTGTGGGCTTGCTGGTGGCTGCGGCGCAAGAAGTTGACCAGCAGTTCCTGTTTGTGGCGGCGCTGCACGGCGGTATCGAACGGATCAAGGCCGCGTTCACGCAGTGTCGCCAGGCAGCGTGAACAGAAACACTCGCCGCCGATCGGCAGCGGCATATCGTACCAGATACCATCGAGCGCATAATGCTCGACCAGTTCGCGTGAATGATCAAGCACCAGCTGCACAAACTCCGGATGGCTCAGGCAGAGCGCCGTCCAGCCCGGTGGCGCGTCGAACTTCGGCAGATACGTCGTACGGTCGCGCTTCCACACCAACCATTCCGGGTGATGTTCGGCCAGGTAGTTATCCCATGTGACACAATAATAGGCATACACGTTGATCCCGCGTGCCCGGCATGCCGCCACCTGCGCGCCGAGCAGGTCGAACGTCAGGCCGCCATGTACCGGCCCATACTCGCTCGGATAATAAAAATAGCCGTGCATGTCTTTGGCAAAGACGACAATTGAATCGACATGAGCCGCTACCAGCCGATCGCCGAACTCATCGGCATCGAAGGCGGCACCGATCGCCGGGATATGCTGGCTGTTGTGGAAGTCGAGATGGATCTTGCGCCACGGGCGCGGCGGCAGGTTGAGCAGCCGCGGGTCGATCCACGGCGAACGTTGGGTCATGGGAGAGGCTCCTTGTGTGCGTGGGAGAACACGAGAACAAAGGAACAAAGAACAAAGGAACAAAGGAACAAAGAACTGGAGAACACGAGAACAAAGGAACAAAGAACTGGAGAACACGAGAACAAAGGAACAAAGAACAAAGGAACAAAGAACAAAGGAACAAAGGAACACGAGAACAAAGAACTGGAGAACGAAGGAACAAATTTGCTGGTTATTGTGTTGATTTGTTCTTCTACCCGCCCAGCACCTGTACGCATTCGGCCGCTGCATCGTCGAGGGCCTGGGCAACGCTCTTGCGCCCCTGAACGGCATCCCACGACATGCGGTTGATGATTTCGTTGATCGCCGGATACTGCGGGATGGCAGGTAGTGTATCGATCCCTGCGTGGATGCGTTCCAGCTCTTCGTAATACTGAAACTGCGCCCGCACCTCAGGATCATTCCATGTCGATAGGCGCACGCCATTACCGCCGGCCAGCGATGTCACTTTGTCCATCGCGGCACTGGCGGTCTCTTTGATGAACTGATAGGCCAGATCGGGCTGCCGGCTACCGGCACACACCGCCAGCACCCAGTAGACATTCAGGCTTGCATGGCGGCCATTCGGCCCATCACCACGTGGAATACGGGTACAGCGTGTCTTGCCGATGATCCGGCTGGGCGGGAGTTGAGCCACCGCCATGAAGCCCGACCAGTTGAGCATCATGGCGCCTTCGCCGGCGGCATACGCCACCCCGGCGGCCACACTATCATACTCAAGGGTGCGCGGCGGCGTCACATGCTCCTTTGTCAGCAGATCGACATAGTACTGGAGCGCGAGCTGCCCTTCGATGCCATTGAACGCCGGCCGCAGCTGATCATCAAGCAACCGGCCACCACGGCTCCACAACTGGATCAGAAAGTCGTAGACAGTATTGTGGCCATCATTCAGGCCGGCAATCACCGTGCCATACAACCCTTCATCAGGGCGGGTAAAGAAGCGTGCCACATCGAGGAAGGTGCTCCAGGTTTCGGGCGGGGCAAGCGGATACCCATATTCACGGGCGAAGCGCTGCTGTTCGTGTGGATTTTCGAACAGATCGGTGCGATAGTGAAAGATTTCGGGGCCATCATGGTATGGCATGCCATAGATCCCACCGGCAGCATCACGCTGCAGCGTCAGCATCGATTCGCTCCAGCCGTGCGGCCAATCTTCGGGCGGCTCTGCGGCCAGCATCTCGTTGAGGCGCAGCCGCCCGCCACGAGCGATCAGATCCGGCAACCAGT
>CALLZL010000400.1 GCA_937859575.1 uncultured Chloroflexota bacterium | reverse complement strand
CCGATCGCCTGTGATCTCACTCCATTTGGCGACGACGAACCCGAGGGCACGTTACGTGTTGACACCTTTGCTACGGCGTTGCGCAAGGGATTACAAGAGTTGCAGGATGCCTACCCGCAGCTCATGCGCACAATTGGCGAACGCATCGGCGCCGCGTTCGACCTGCCAACAAGTGATGATGCGCGGGCGGTGCTGACCATGCGCCATGCCATGATCGCTGATGCAACCAGCGACGGCATGCTACGCGCACTTGGCGTGCGGCTCGAAACCGCCGATGCCGAGGGGGATGCCTGGATCGAGAGTATCGCCACCCTGATCGCCAAGCGCCCACCCGAACTCTGGAGTGACGGCGAGTTACCCGCATTCGAGCGTGCAATTGCCGATGTTGGCCGGCGTTTCCGCAGTGCCGAGGAGCTCGCCCTCGTCGCCCGTACTCTTCCTGCCGAAGCGCCGTTGCTGCGCGTTGGCATTGCCAATGGGCATGGCGAACTGAGCCGGGTGTTGCGCACCGGCACCAATGATCCGGCCGTGCAGCGGTTGCGTAGCGAACTCGCCGATGCCCTTGGGCGCCACAGCGACCTCAGCGCCGAGCAGCAGGTGAGTGCGCTTGCCGAACTGCTTCAGGCGCTGCTGCAATCAGCGCCGACCGAGATGCCTGTGATCACGGAAGGAACCCGTCGATGACTGACCATGATGCAATCATCCGCTCGTGGGCCGAGCGACCCGGCCGGCATATCGTCAACCTGAGCGGTGGGAAAGACAGCACCGCACTGGCGATTCTGCTGCGCGGCAAGATCCCACAGCTTGAGTATCTCTTCTGCGATACCCACAAAGAGCTGCCGGAGACGTATGAATACCTCAATCGGCTGGAAGCATACCTGCAGCGACCGATCATCAGGCTCAATGCCCAGCGCGGGTTCGACCATTGGCTCGACATGTACGGCGGCATGTTGCCGTCGCCGCGTGTGCGCTGGTGTACCCGCAAGCTAAAGATCGAACCATTTGAGGCATATGTCGGCGACGACACCATCTGGAGTTATGTCGGCATTCGCGCCGACGAAGCACGCAGCGGGTATGTCTCGACCAAACCAAACATCCATCCGGTCTTCCCATACAAGGAATTCGGCATCACAATCAGCGATGTCGAGCGACTACTTGAGACGAGCGGCCTTGGGTTGCCGAGCTATTACGAATGGCGCCAGCGCAGTGGGTGCACTTTTTGCTTCTATCAAAGGAGTCATGAGTGGGTCGGCCTGAAAGAGCGACACCCCGAAGCCTTCGAAGAGGCCAAGGCGTACGAGACCGAGCGGGGTGGCGAGCACTTCTACTGGCGGCAACGCGAGAGCCTCGCCGAGCTTGAACAACCCGAGCGCATCGCGCAGATCAAGCGCGAACACCAGATCCGCATCGAGCTCGAACGCAAGCGCCGCCCTGACCGGCCACTGATCGAACTCGTTGGCGCAGCGCTCGACGACGAGGATGACGAGCAGGGGTGTGATATCTGTCATTTATGACAAATGGAGCGAAACATGGCGGTTTTCAGAAATCCGTTTTTCGATTATCTCACACGCTATACGACGGCCTCGCCGGATCATGAGGCGGCGTTCGATGAGTTTCTTGCTCAGGCTCCTCCCCCCGCTGCCGGACCTCTGCGGCTAAACACGCGAGTTGAAGCCTTTCTGCGCACCTGCTTCGAGCGCTCGCATCCACCGTCCGTCATCCTGACTGGTAATGCTGGTGATGGCAAGACCTACCTGTGCCGACAGATCGTCAACAGCTTCACAGGAAAACAAATCACCGATTGGGAAGCATATTCTGCGCAGCCGATCGAACGTGACGGTATCCATTTGCATGTCGTGAAAGATCTCTCGGAGCTTGGCGATGAGCGTGGTAAGCATATCTTGCGCGGATTGGCTGCTTCGTACAGTAACGCAAATACCCATCGATACCTCATTGCGGCTAACGAGGGTCGCTTGCGGGCACTGCTCAGTGAGGATGCGACACAGCGTGATCTCTACGACACCGTGAACCGGCAACTTGAAGCAGGACCGGATACTAATTCGCCACATCTCATAATAATCAACCTCAATGCCGTCACAACTTCTTCGTTTGTTCCATCTGCACTCAAATGGATGACAACTGCCGAACACTGGACCTCCTGTCATGCGTGCCGTATTGCACATCGCTGTCCAATACGGCACAACGCCCAAAGACTGAGTGATGAGCGAATCGCCGCAAGAGTGCAGATGCTCTACCAACTCCTCGAACACCTCGACATCCATGTAACTGTGCGTGACATGCTCATTCACCTCGCCTATACCATCACTGGCGATCGGCGCTGCGACGAGTTGCAGCGCCCAAAGAATGATCACGCCAATTACAGTCACTATGCTTATTTTGTGAATATCTGGGGCGGAGAAGCCGATAGCGCTTTCCGGCGCAAGGCTAGCGTAGTGCAGCACCTCGATCGCCTGCGTATCGGGGACCACTCGCTGTTCGAGATCGATGATCTTATCGTCAGCGGCGGCGATGACAGCAAACAAGAGGCCGAACACCAACGGCTGTTCGCGCCGGCTGTCGACCTCGACTTCCGGCGTTTCGCCCAAGATCGCGAAGCGTATCTCCATGGCAGCGCCGATAGCACCGCAGCTGATGAGGCGAGCGCCATGCTCAAGTGGCTGCCGCATTGCCGGCGCAAACTCTTTTTTGAGTGGCTGGCGACGGAAAAGAGTAATAAACTCATACCGTTTCTCTATTTTGAGCAATACCTGCGATTGCTAGCGTATAGGCGCGACGCTGAGGAGCAGATCCGTCGTCACTTGGTGACCGGGCTGAACCGCGCCTTCTCACGACTATACCTGCGCCCAAGTGAATATCTGTATGTCACAACGCAATATCTGCATAGCGGAGAACAGCCACGCCCGCTGGTGCGTCTACACTTCCCCCTGACCGATATCGAACTGGATATCGAGGATCGCACCAATACCGCCTATGATTGCGACCGGCGGACGCTGGCGCTCGTCATCGCTCCGCCGGCATCCTTGCGCCGCTTGCCGGCCCATGAACAGCCAGCGCCGTTGCGCTGGCCGTTCGGGTTGCTACAGTTCGAGTATCTGCTGCGCCTCGCGCACGGCGGCACCTTTAATGTGCTTGCGGAAGAATGTGAACTCGACATCCGCAATCTGAAGGATCGCTTGTTGAACACCTTCTCAGGTGCCGATGATCGAAGTGGGCGACTGGAATTCTTTGTAGCCGAGAGCAATCGCTACACGCTGCGCCAACTCTGGATCGACGAACAGAGCAAGATACATGGAACGAGTTGAAGGTGGCAGTATGAACAGATTCTACGGGCAACCCAGCGACAATGAGCGACAAGCGCTTGCCGCACGGATCTGGGGGCATCGGTTGCGCGCTGGACAGCACTGGATGGAGTACATGCTTGAGTTTCTCAGTGTACTCGCCGGATTTAGGTATCGTTTTGGGCAGGGTTTGCCTGAATATTCCGGTGAACCTGACTACCAATCAGTATATGAACTGCCGAAACGCCTTGGGCTGCGCCGATTCGTCTTCTATGACGGGCGGGAGAAGACGAAGACCGCACGTGACAACCGCGCTGTCGAGGAGATCCATCGCCAACTGCGTACGCACCTCGCCGTAAATGGACAGAAGCCGGAGGAGTTGCTCGACCAGTTGCGCGCGCTACTGCGCTCCTTTTCGGCGATCGAGGATGCGCGTTCCTGGTATGCCAAGAGTCTCTTCCCGGTGCATGAAGAGTTTCTGTTATGGGAAGCGTTGCGCAAAGGAGCAACGCGCAAGCCGGATTTCGAAGATCCGGCGAATCTTCCCATCGAAGATCTCGATCGCGGCGTTGAGTTCTTCGCACGCAACTTCTTTGCACGTGGCGGCGAACTCTACTACCTGATGATTTCGGCCGGCACCGAGAAGAACCTCGAACGACGCAACCGAATCGCAACACGATTGCAGTCGCTGCTCTTGGAGCGCAACCAAACGTTGGGGGATTTCGCACGAATTATTAACCGCTCATGGGAAGATCTGCTCGGCGACGCCGCCGACACGACAATCCAGGGCAAGGTTGGATGGCTCCCTGATCCGGAATGTCCGCTCTATGAACAGTTCGCTGAGGACTTGGACATCTTCCTGGATAATCGGTTGGAATCGCTCGAATGCCTCGAACTTCTCGCACACCTTATCTGCTTCCACATCATCTGCTATATCTATCACCGCGCCCATCCCGCAAGCGATGCTGAAGGACACCAGTCGGGAAGCTGCCGCGAGGCATGCCGGCCGCAGCTATTGATTGATCTCTTGGGCGATGAAGACGGCGGAGTTATGCGTGAGCGCTCGGCCGCCCAGTTGCGCCGGCACGAAGCATGGCAGCGCGAGCGAGCGCGCCAGTTTGTGCTCGATCGCGTGCGGACATGGTCGGACGAAGAGCTTGAAGATGCAGAACTGCTCGACGGTTTGAAGGCACAGGCGGAAGATTATTTCGGCAAGGCGCAGACACGCGCCCAGAAAGCTTTCAATAACCAGATCCTCGAACTGAGCGCACGATACTCGATTGGCGATGCTTCCCGCGAGGAGATTATTCAGGGTATTAGCGATACTATCTTCGATGCGCTGCGCGCCGATTTCAACACAAATTTTCTCGCGATCCACACCCGGCTCGGCAGAGCAATCGGCTTTGTCGCGCCACGCAAAGGCCCACGTCCGCGCTATGTTCTTGGTGATACGCTCCTCAAGGCGCTCGTCACGGCGACACTGGCTAGTGGTGAGACTCTTGGGTTCGGCGATCTGTTAAATCGCCTCCACTCACGCTATGGCATTATCGTCGGGCCTGGAGAAGCTCACCACTCCGGCATCGCCGAACGACTACGCATCAATGAGGAGTATTACGCCCGCAATCGCGCTGCTCTGCTTGTGCGCATGAAACGCGCCGGTCTTGTGCGGCAATATTCCGATGCCACCGCTCTTGCGAGCCGGCCTTAGTTACGGAGCCCCTTCATGAGCCCTGTCAACGACACTATCATCGCCCAGGCGATCCTGCAGCATCTCTCGACACAGATTGCCATGAACGCGACAGCTCGTTCATTCGTCCGCTTGGAAGGATTCAGCGAGGCGACATATGCCGGCTTGATCAATGTCGTGACAACGCAGACGGGCCAACTCGTGGATCGTACGCTCGTTGTACGTTCTATCGCCCCCATCGCAGGATATTCTGAATATGCAATGGAGCGCGACCGATCGGCGACATGGTATCGCAATAACCTGCCGGCCGGGCAGACGCTCATTCTCATCCTCAATCGCCGCACAAGCGATGCGCAAAGTCTGCAGGATATTTACGGGATCACCGAGCAAACGATCACGCGCGACGGGCTCGATGCCCTGATCATGGCAAGTTTCCGCAACTACCAACTCAATGCTGATCAGATGCAGACACTGCGCAACTTCGTCTACCGCCTCCGCACTCTGCGGATGGAGCCGCAACTACGCGATCTAGCAGAATTTCTTTTTACAGTCGATCAAGTAATGAGCCAAGCGCCTGGCACTGTGATTGCCGCTGCCATTGCCGACTCTCTGCCAGCCATCAATCTGTTCCGTTGCCGTGAGTTTGCCGATCACATCAACTCTCCACGCGGCGATAAGCTCCTGCGAGCGCTGAAGGAGGCTGCTCAGATCGGTGCCGAAGTGCTAGACGATGGCATCCGCACTGAGTATATCAATCGGCTGCAAAAAGCTTCACTTGCTGATGACAGTGCATTCAATGGATTGACGGACACCGAGAAGGTGGAACGGCTGCGTGCGTTTATCGACAGCACCTTGGGTGACGACCGTAATGCATTGTTGGAGGTACTGCGCATCGACTGGAATGAGGTGCGCCAAATCATCTCGCCACGCGGGCGAGCCTCGAAACTTGAACGCTATCGAGACATCGCCGAACGTCTCACGGCTATCGCCACACAAGCGAATATGGCCGACAATGGTGACTTTATCGATGTCATCGGCAGCCTGAGTGAAGGCCAGGATCCGGATAATGAAGCGGTAGAGCGCCTGTTGAACACAAACGGCGAACTACTCAGTAAATCATTGCGCAATGAGCTGCGCCGCATGGTGCGCCCGCGAACACGTCGCAGTGCCGATTTCCTTGTGGGATTGACAGCATTGGCGATCGAGCTCATCCACCCTCATGTGGACACGATCGAATATGGCGCGTACATTCGTGTGACCCTCGCCTCTAATGCACTTGAAAACCCTGATCGCGTACGTGAGGCAGCTAGTGTCTTTCGCATCGTCTATGGGGGGATAGAAGATGCCATCTCTTCTGTACGCTGGGGAATCTCGGATCTGTGGCGCCTCGCGGAACTCGCACCTGATACGAATGAGGAAGACGAGGATGACGATCGTACGGCCGTGACTAGTGCAACAATCCCATTCCGCTTCGCCTTGATGGATGCCGCTGACAATGAGATCGCCGTCGCAGAGTTGATCTGGCAACACCGCACCGATAGCCCATCTGCAGCGACTGCTCAGGCGTTGGCAGCGGAGGCGGCGCGATTGAGCAAAGAGGACTTTGGACCTCTTTTCGCTGTAGGAAAGCCAAGGTTGCGCGTGCCGATTTTTAATCACTGCAAACCGCTGGAAGAGATCGGTGACCTCGACCTGCACCATCCACTCAGTTCGCTCGGCGCTTGGTATGATGAAGTAACCGATCTACGCGAAGTATTGGAGCGGCAGCTAAAACCGGCCGCC
Source organism: uncultured Chloroflexota bacterium (assembly GCA_937859575.1). Classification (GTDB taxonomy): domain Bacteria; phylum Chloroflexota; class Chloroflexia; order Chloroflexales; family Roseiflexaceae; genus CALLZL01. Next base: position 18,559 of record CALLZL010000400.1, on the reverse strand, counting down.
CGTCAACTGTTATGGGCCGAAATCGACGCCGCCCTGAACGAACTTGAGCATGCATGGGCGAACTTCATCACATCGACACAAAATGGCCTATTACGCGCCGACGTCATGCCCCTGCTGAATGCATATGAAGCGTTTCTCGACACAGCGCTCAGCCGCCTGACAACGGGGAGCGAAGTGAACGCGAGCCATCGCCTGATCAGTCAGGCGTGGCTGATTGGGCCGTCTTCCTTCTCTACATGGGCGATTATGCCCCTCATTCATCCATTGAAACTCCTCTGGTGGAGCGAGCGCACCCGTTATTTCAACAACCTGATCGCGCAACTCATCGATCCAGATACTGCCACTGCCATTATCGATGTCAAACGCTTGCAGGAAGAACTGAGCACCACCTACGGATCGAGTAGCTTCCCGCCTGTTATAGCGCTCCCGCCGAGCGATGGTCGTCCTGCTGCATGCTTCCTGCCGGTTGAAGAGGCTGAGGGGTACGAACTCTATTTTCACGAGGCCGCAACTGCGGAAGCCTTCGGTCTCGACACCGACCTGCTCGCGGAGGATGAGAACGAACTCGCCGCGCGTCGTGCGATCGAGGGGATTGTCGCAGTTATCCAAGACTATATTGAAACATATCCCTTTGTGCGCGACGGCATCGAGATCTTTCTATTTGAATGCCGCAATGGCGCGCTGCCAGGGATGTTGATTGAACATCTGACCCGGATCGGGTCTCGACGTCAATGGAATGTGCGGCTGACGATTGTCGTGCATACGAGTGAGCGTGGTGCGCCGCTCTTTCGCCGGGTTAGCACGTGGGTTGCCAGAAACCACTCCAGCACCGAACGCGGGGAGCAGGGCTATTTTCCACCAATCACTGTCAAAGTCTTGGAATGCCCGCCCGAGCAACTGTTTAGCCAACAAGAGGATACCGATATCGTCATCCTTGCCGATGTGCTTGCCAATCGTGGGCAGGATATCCATTCCGAACTCGAGAGGTTTGACGGAGAAGATATGGCTGTGAAAGGGTATCTGCCAACCTATCAGGCGCGGCAGGAGCCATATGCGGAAGGGGATGAGCATCGACGTATTCTAATGAGCGCGCCTGAACAACCAAAAGTGGCGCGACTGTTTCTGCTTGCACAGCATGCTGCGCTCGATAAGCAGAAGCGAGCGCCAAAACCGGGGCATGAGGCACGCTTCTACCGCGATGTAACCCTTGAGGAGTGGCGACCCGTCATCGAGCAGTTGCACGACCACTTCAACTGGATTATCTGCTACGATACATCAATCGACCGATTTTTGCTGCAGGCCGCCTTTCATGATAAGGTGCAGATCATCCGTTACTCGCTCGGTTTGGGCGCCAAGCGGCAGCACAACCTCACTGTCTCATCGTCAGGGCGTGCCCAGACGATCGTGATCAACCGGCTCGCTGCACGCCTCGGCCAGATGTTCCCTCAGGCTGCCGCACCGCTGCGCGAAAGTATCGCCGCCCAACTCGTCGCAGAAGCGAAACAGATCTCCGGCGATATTGTGCTGCGCGCCGCAGGGCCGGGAGCGTTCCTCAATGAGTTGATCGGCCTCGTCGCAGCGAAGTTCGTAACCGAACAGCGTTACCTTGCTGCACACCCACATGCCCTTATCACTTGGATTCTGCTCGACGACTTCGAGCATTGGTTTCGCGGCGGCAAGTTTCCCGATCTTCTCTTCGTGGCACTCAGCGCAACCGAGACCGGCGAACCAACACTACAGCTACAGGTCATTGAAGCAAAGTGCGTCGGCGAACTCTCCTTCGCCACTGAGGCGGCCGATGCAGAAGATCAGGTGCTCAGCGGTATCAATCGGCTTGCCCGCACCTTTGCGCCCGGTGCACTTCATATTGATGCGATGTACTGGTATGATCAACTCTATCGCGCAATCGTCGGAAATCTTAAGGTGCGCCCCGACCAACAAGAAGTATGGGATCTCTTTCGCGATTGCTTGCACACCGGCACATTCACTAGAGAGATGAACGGTCATACGTGGATCTTCTGCTACGATGGACAGGCGGATATTGCCGACGGTGCGCCGGAGGCACCATTTGCCAAATCCGCTTCCGAAGCGCCGAATATCCCACTGTTTGCGCATCACCTTGGGCGTAATGAGCTCGCGGGGTTATTGCGGGCGCTGAATGATACGCATGGTGACCTTGACATTCCGGCCGAGGCATTCAATCCGCCAGTTGAGCACTTCGAAGAAGTAACCAATCAACACATTGCGCCGCACTCTATGGCTACTGATGATGGGCGCTCCAGCCAGCAACAGACTGAACTCGCACCGGTAGTATTCGATGCACACGGTGTAAGCGAGCCACGAAACACCAATACTACCAATAGCGAGACCGCGCCCAATTTCATGCTCGCGCAGAGCGCAACTGCCCCAATCTCATCAGACGCTCCCACCGAAGAGCTTATGCGTGCGCAAGCTGCCCTTGAAGATATAGCATGGCTCAAAGAGAAGGCGCGCGAGCTAGAACGCGCGTTGCGGCAACGCGGTATACAGATCTTTCCTATCGACTCGGAGTCTGCAGATGTTGGGCCAAGCATCGTTCGCTTCAAACTGAGACTTCGGCCCACTGAGTCGCTACGAAGGGTTCAGAGTGTCGCCGAGGATCTGGCTCGCGATCTAGCCCTCGCCAGCACGCCATTCATTGATAACGTGCTGCGTTCACAGTTCGTCGGTGTTGATATTCCGCGCGAACATACTCAGACAATCGCGCTACGCCCATTGCTCAGCGCACTAGTTCCACCTAGCCCAGCGGAACTTCCTATTATTCTTGGAGTAACGCCCGACGGGAATCTGCTCGTTGAGGATCTCTCTGAATTTCCACATTTGTTGGTCGCTGGCGCGACAAACTCAGGGAAGTCGGTATTCCTACGTGGGCTGTTACTCAGTCTGATGACTCAGTACAATCCAGGAGCTCTCGAACTACTCATTATCGATCCAAAGCGCACCGATTTCACGTTCTTCGATGGTTCCCCTTTTCTACGAGCGGGCAAGGTGATTATCGAGCCAAATGAAGCTCGCGATGCCCTCCTCGAACTTGTGCGCAGCGAAATGATTCGACGGCAGAATCTGATGTCCAACCGAAGCATGAAGGTGAAGGTTTTTAATAATCGGTACCCAGAAGAAGCTCTCGCGCCGATCATCGCAGTGATCGATGAGTATGCGTTGCTCGTCAGCATGATGAGTAAACGCGAGCGTGACTCATTCGAGCAAGATCTCATGATGCTCGGCTCAGCAGCACGATCCGTCGGTATTCACCTCGTCCTCGCAACACAGCGCCCAAGTGCAGACATTGTCACATCAACATTGAAGGCCAACCTCGACGCACGAATTGCGTTCCGCGTCGCGACAAGCATCAATTCACAGGTAGTGCTCGACTCCCCAGGCGCCGAGAAACTCCTCGGTCGCGGTGACATGCTCTTCCGCAACACGAGCGGACAGGTCATCCGCCTCCAGGCACCATACATGGGCGAGGAGGAGATGCAGCGGTATCTTGCAGAATTGCTTGGCTAACACCTCCTCTCACTCGCCGAGAAGCATGGCCTCTCACCAACCGCAAAGTTGGTGGAATACGCAGCGTTCATTGTCAGCGGCACAATCAAACTGAAGCCGATGCCTGTGCCAAACTTCCACTTCTATCTGCACGAAGATCGCATCAAGCGCTGGGAGGAAGTTGACGGCACGATGGCGCCGAAGCCGTGACGGTCGCGTCGATTTCTTACAACAGTACAGCGTCGCCCATTGAACTGATAGAGGCTCCCCAATGCCGATTCCAGATTTCCAATCCATGATGCTACCATTGCTCAAGATCGCCGGCGATAGTCAAGAACACACACTCAGCGATGTGATAGAAACTCTCGCTCAGCAATTTAACGTCTCAGATCACGATCGACGCGCCTTGCTTCCCAGTGGCCGCCAATCTCGCTTTGTCAATCGTGTCGGCTGGGCGGCGACCTATCTGCGCAAAACGAAATTGCTCGAAAGCACTGGCCGGGGTAAATTCCGCATCACAGATCGTGGCCGTGAAGAGTTGCGCCTTGCCCCTCAGATCATCAGTCTGCGCTATCTGGCGAAATACCCGGAACTCGAGACATTTCGCCGGCGCGCCGAGCCAGAAGTTGCCGACAATGGGGTCGCTCTCGAAGAGGCCACGCAGACACCACGTGAGCTATTGGAGGCCAGTTACGTGCTCTTGCGCAAAGAATTGGCTGAAGACCTGCTTGAGCGCATTAAAAACCGCCCACCGGAGTTTTTTGAGAACCTCGTTGTTGATCTGTTGGTAGCGATGGGGTATGGCGGCTCACGCAAAGACGCCGGTGAGCGTGTCGGGCGGAGCGGCGATGGTGGCATCGATGGCGTAATTAAGGAAGATCGTTTGGGGCTGGATTTCATCTATCTACAGGCAAAACGATGGGAAGGTACGGTTGGGCGGCCAGTGGTGCAGGCGTTTGCCGGCGCACTTGAAGAGCAAAAAGCGCGGCGTGGCGTACTGATTACAACTTCGACCTTCTCACAGGATGCATATCGCTATGTTGGGCGCATCGAGAAACGCATTGTACTTATCGATGGTGAACAGCTCACCCAGTTAATGATCGATTACAACGTTGGCGTCTCCGAAGAGCAGAGCTATACAGTGAAAAAGATCGATGCCGACTACTTCGGGGAAGAGTAACCGACACCGCCCTGGCACGTACGTACCACGATAGCGTTTGTCGGTAGCACCGCCACTCTCGCCATTCTCTTCGCTCCCGGCTTCACGAGCGTGACAGGGCGTTGGCGGTGCTGCGGCACATTTCGGCAGCCTCTACCGTGATCCGATTCGCCGTTCATGCCTCTATCAGGTATGATAGTGGCAACGTTCGCGTGAAGAACGCCATAGGCCGACGGTCTGGCATATCGGGTGGTTCCGCTGCTATTTCTTCAGTAGCCAGCAGCAGGAACCGCCTCATAATCCTCCATCTCAAAGTTGGTGCCGCCTATACGAGACGGTGATGACCCAATCAGCCAGCCAGAAGATACGCAATCCAACCCCTCCCAGCCAACTGCTGGCCGTTCTGGCTGCGGGTCTGGTCGTGGGAATCTCAACCGCTTCGATCGTCATTTCATTTGCTGTTCTGATATTTTCCGGCGAACTGGCCGGCTTTGTCTCTCGTGGTATCGGTCTCTTTTTGTTTGGCTCACTGATTGCGACGATCATAACCGGGCTTGCCAGTTCGTATGCCGGTATGATATCGATCAACCAGGATGTTCCGGCGGCCATCATTGCCGTAATGGCCACCGGAATCGTCGGCAGCATGGCATCGGCAGCCACCCCGGATGCGATCTACCTGAGTGTTGTTGCCGCCATTATCATCACCTCACTATTGACCGGCCTGGTCTTTATCCTGCAGGGGTATTTCAAACTGGGTGCGCTGTTCCGGTTTCTGCCCTACCCGGTGGTGGGTGGGTTTCTGGCCGGAACCGGCTGGCTGCTTGTTAGCGGGGGGATGACCGTGATGACCGGCCCCCTGGCCGGATCCGGACAATTGGCCGCCCTTGTTGAGCCGGATATGCTGATCCGCTGGTTGCCGGGCGCGGCCTTTGCGGTTGCGATGCTGATGATCGTGCAGCGCTTTAATCATTTCCTGATCATGCCGGGTATGATTCTGGGCGCAGCCGGCCTTTTTCATCTCTTTGTCTGGTTGCTTGATATTCCAATTGGTCACATACGCGATCAGGGCTGGTTGCTGGGTCCGTTTCCTGCAGGTGGCCTGTGGCAACCTTTCCCCCCCTCTGCCGTGTTTCATGTCGCATGGCCCGCCATCTTCGCGCAGGCCGGCAATATCGCTGCAATCCTGACGGTCAGCACAATTGCACTGCTGCTGAATACAAGCGGGCTGGAATTAATGGTGAAAAGAGATATTCAGCTCGACCGTGAACTTCAGGCCAATGGCCTGGGAACGCTGGGTGCCGGCCTGGTTGGCGGCCTGGTGAGCTATTCGGCTCTGAGTCTGTCTATATTGGGTCATCGAATCGGGGGGAGTAGCCGTTTGACCAGCCTGGTGGTTGCTGCGGTACTGGGCATCATATTGTATTTTGGGCCTGATATGCTCTCCTGGACGCCCAAAATGGTGTTTGGGGGCTTATTGATGTTTCTTGGTTTGTCGCTGTTGAATGAATGGGTTTATCATGCCTGGTTCAAATTCTCCCGGATCGATTACCTGATCATCATCATCATTCTGATAGTCATTGGGATGGTCGGCTTTTTACAGGGGGTTGTTCTGGGGGTGGTGCTGGCTGTAGGGTTGTTTGTCGTTAACTACAGCCGTGTGAGCGTGATTAAACATGCATTCTCTGGGGTACAGTACCCAAGCCGAGTGACACGCCTGCGGGCACACCGCCAACTACTCGAGCAAAAAGCAGATGAGATCTATATTCTTCAACTGCAGAGCTTTATTTTTTTCGGCACCGCCAATAATCTGTTACATCACGTGCGGCAGCGGATCGAAGCAATCGATCTGCCCCGTTTACGATTTGTTGTGTTCGATTTTCGGCAAGTGACCGGCCTGGATTCAACAGCCATGTTGAGTTTTACCAAGCTGATACAGCTGGCGCAATCACAGCAGATGGTCCTGGTGTTTACCAATCCTTCAGCTGAGAATATGCTACCCGGTCAAGACGGCTCCGTCGCCCGGTTCTTTGCCCGGCTAAGCCGTATTGAGCAGGAAGATGAAACATCAGTTTGTATTTTCCCGGATCTGGATCGTGGCCTGGAGTGGTGCGAGAATCAGTTGCTGCTGGCGGCCGGCATCAATCTGAATGATGATCACGAGAGCTTGCGTGCTCACCTCGGCTCATTATTACCCGATACGGCCAATCTCGATCATATTCTGCGCTATTTTGAGCGCCTGGAGGTTCATACCGGGTACTACTTAATGAACCAGGGCGATCCGCCGCAAGATCTCTATTTTATTGAGTCCGGCCAGGTGACGGCGCAGCTTGAATTTCCCGATCGCAGCCCGGTGCGCCTGGAGACAATGCGCGGTGGGCGGGTGGTTGGCGAAATCGGCTTTTATTTGAATAAGCCTCGCACGGCCGCCGTGGTTGCCGACGAACCAAGCACGCTGTATCGATTATCGACACAGGCCTTGCGCCAGATGGAGCGAGACGATCCGGAAGCGGCATCCGCCTTTCATCAGGGTATCATTCGGCTTGTTTCCGAGCGCTTGACCCACCTGATTACCACTGTTCATGCCCTGCAACAATGAACTGGTCGTACCGAACATGGAAGTAGCACGGTTTGAAGATATTGAGGCGGAATTTCTCGCCCGCGTGAGCCGAACCGGCCCGACGCAGCGGTTCGTTCGGCTTATTCAGTATGGAGAGAGCCATGACGGTTGCGACGACTTCTGATGAACCATATGCTGTGCTCATCTCCGCCGCTCAAACACTCCTCTCGGCCACACTCACTACACCGGTCCGGCTGAGCCGGGCAGAACGCTTGACCGACGAAGATCGCCGCAATGTTGTCCTCCGTTGTATGGTGAATGATGCGCCATACGGGCAGCCGGCCAGTGTGATTATCAAACAGGTGGTGAGCGAACAGTATCATCCCGATGATACCGATTCCTGGGATGTGCAGCGCTTTTTTCGTGATTGGGCTGGTGCCCAATTCCTTACCATGATCGCCCCGCAAGCAGCCCATGGCCCGCGTTTCTATGCCGGGGATCGCGCACAGGGCTTCGTCATGCTGGAGGATCTCGGCACCCATCACAGCCTGGTCGAGCCGCTCCTCGGCACCGATGCAGCGTATGCCGAGCAGGCTCTTGGCTCTTTTGCCAGGCGCCTGGGCCAGATGCATGCCGCGACAATTGGCGCTGCCGATCGTTTTGAACAACTGACCCATGCCATCAATCCCAGCCAGGCCGTGCATGTGCCGGCTGCATGCCTGAAGCAGGCCAACGACATGCGTACCCAGATGGAACAACTGCGTGGCCTGCTTGAAAGTATCGGCGTTCCGGTTGCAGCGCATATCACCACTGAACTCGACCAGATCTGCGCATCGGTTGCGCATCCCGGCGATTTTCTCGCCTATGTTCATGGCGATCCCTGCCCCGATAATATCTTTTTTAGTATGGATCGCCTGCTGCTGATCGACTTTGAGTTTGGCCACTTCGGCCACGCACTGCGTGATGCCGTGTACGGGCGCATGTTCTTTCCTACCTGCTGGTGTGCCAACCAGATTCCTATGGCGGTTGTCGAGCGCATGGAACAGCAGTATCGGGCCGAACTGCTGCATGTGTGTCCGGCAGCGCACGATGACCACGTCTTCTCAACCGAACTGGTCAGGATGTGTGGATTCTGGCTGATCGGCACGCTCGGGTGGCATCTGGCGGGCGCGCTTCAGGAGGATACCACATGGGGTATCGCCACCATACGGTCACGGCTTATCGGGCGTCTGCACGCCTTCCTTGCTACTGCATCCGCCTATAATCAGTTGCCGACATTCTGTGCGCTGGTGTATGCACTTCTGGAGCAGCTCCAGAAGCGCTGGCCCGACACAGCGCCATTTGCTGTGTATCCGGCCTTTCGCTGATGGCGGTTGGGCGGGTGTCGCCGAGATAGATTGAGAGGGTGGATTCGCAGGGCTTTGCGCTCGTGTGAATCCACCCTCTTGTGATATACGAGGAGCCTTCGAGAAGTCAAATCAGTCGTGAGACGGATGTGTATGAGTGATGACAAATAATATATTTAGTTATTGCAAAAAAGGAGTATAGAATGATCCCATTTTCAATAGTTCTTCAGCACAGCCTGTTGTACGGCATGATTCTCAGTATTTTCATGAGCAGCATCATTTTCGTGACACTCTACTGGTGTCCGCTGATCTGGCTGAGTGATGCGCCGGATGATATTCAGCAGGCGATGGGGCCGCTGAGCAAGCGTGATCAACGCATCAGAGGGCTGGTGGGGATTCCGACACTGATGGTGGTGGTTGGTATTCTTGTCTATTCGATCATACAGCTGGCCACTCTTGCCCAGGGTGTGGTTTCGTTTGGCACGATTGCACTCAGTATCTTCCTGATCATCCAGGTTTTCAATCTGGTTGATCTGATCATTATTGACTGGCTGATACTAGTGTTGATCCGGCCCTCGTTTCTCACTGTTCCGGGAACCGAGCAGTTTCACGGCCCGCAGGCCTACCTGTTTCATTTTTACGCCTTTTTGAAAGGGAGCATCGGAGCGCTTATTGCAAGCCTGGTTATTGCTGCGATCAGCAGCGCCGTGCTGCTCATCTATAGTGCGGTGCAGACGTATTGATCGGTGCGCATGCGGGCGTGCCGCCCGCGCTCCCAGCGATCTATCGTTTTGCACCTCACTATAGATCGAATCGCTGTTCTTCTGTTCCTCTGTTCTCTGTTCCTCTGTTCTCTGTTCCTCTGTTCTCTGTTCCTCTGTTCCTCTGTTCCTCTGTTCCTCTGTTCCTCTGTTCCTCTGTTCTCTGTTCCTCTGTTCTCTGTTCTCTGTTCCTCTGTTCCTCTGTTCTCTGTTCCTCTGTTCCTCTGTTCTTCTGTTCCTCTGTTCCTCTGTTCCTCTACTCCCCCTCGGCCACAATCGCCGAATCAAACCGCCGCATCATTGTGCCATGTTCGGCAATCGGTGCCGCATGTAGCGCAGCAATCAGTTCACGCAGCCTGGGCGTCAGCATGATCAGATAGCGGGTCGTTTCCGTGGCCGCAACATAGCTATGCGGCACACCGGCCGGCACAAAGACGGTTGTTCCGGCTGGTGCATCGATCTGCCGATCGGCAAAGCGAAAGGTCAGCGAACCTTCCAACACATGCCATGCCTCATCGTCGGCATAATGCACATGCAGGTAGTCGGGGCCGCTGCCCTGCCATTCGTACAGATCGAACGATTGGCCGATTGCGCTGATCGGCTGTGGCGGCGCGGCAATAATCGGTTCGGCCATGAGCGACACAGGCGCCAGCGGCGGCTTCTGATCGGATGGAGTACTACTATTCCGGCCCAGCCGGTGGAAGATCGGGATCAGGATCGACATGCTGGCGGCTACAATCGAGGCGACACCCATCAACTGAAAGCCGAAGCTCGTTGAATCTTCGAACAGGATCGTTGCGCTGATGATCGCCGCCAGGCCATAGATCGCGATCGAGGCGACAATCATCGCCCAGCCGAAGCGGGGCGCAAGCCGGGCCAGCGAGAGCAGCGCAATGTGGGCGGTGGCAACCGCAAAGGCAGCCAGGATGAGTGCCAGTTTCCAGTAGCCCTCACTATCGATATCGCCCCAGATCCCCAGGATGATCATCATCGTGCTGCTGCCGATCAGTACCATGCCGCTCAGCGGCACTGGTCGTGTCTGCCGGCGTTCCCAGAGCGCAGCACATGCCAGGGCCCCAATACTGGCGGCCGAGATCGTGCTGGTGGTCAGCAGAATGCGGATTTCAAACCAGCCCCAGTTGCCCGCGAGGATGGCCACGATTCCCAGGCCGGCGCTGATCACCACCGAGCCGATCAGGGTATAGAGCGCAATACGCGTTGTGCCCGGCATACGGTTGCCTCCTTCAGCCTAAACGCCCATAGGCTTGTAGTGTCTGGAGCCGGCTCAAGGTCACCCAGCCGCGCCATTCGGCACCACACACCGGGTGAAACGCCGGGAAGTTAATATCCCAACCACCATCGGCCTGCTGCTCGGCGATCATGAGATCAAGATGAGCGTTGATCAGGGTATCGCTGAAGTAAGGGCGCAACGGGTGATCGGGAGTCGGTGCCCAGTCGAGCGGCTTGCGGACATAATCGCTCGCTGCGAGATCGGCAATCAGACCGGTGGTTGTCATCTGCTGTGCCAGGCGATCGAGCTCACGTCCGGCACGTTGCCGATCCGGCACATACTGCAGGAAGGTGATCGCCACACCAGTGTCGTGCTGTTCGGTCGGGTAGAGTGCGGCGATCTGTGCCCAGCAGAATTCGGTAGCCCGATCGAGCCAGGGATGGGTGACATGATGTTTGTGCAGCAGCCCGGCGATGGCAGCCGTCGGGTTGATGGCCGCCGCCGGCTGGTCACTGGTGTTCCACCAGGGCGCTCGTGGGTAGTGCATGGCCGATGGCAGCAGCCAGGGCACACCACCCTCGGCAGTCGTGATCGTCATCAGGTAGTCGCAGATCCGCTGGATACCTGCCGGTTCAAAACCGATCTCGTCAAGGATCTCAAGTGCATGCTGCGTCGGCACCGGCTGGCTGTCGGGGCAGCGAATATCCGGCTCCAGGGCATTGCCGAAGCCGCCGTCGCTGTTCTGGTAGGCGAGCAGTGCCGCCGCGATCGCCTCGCGTGTACCACCCAGAAAGTGGTAGGCAAAGCGCCGCCGTTCGAGCAGCCGTGCATGCTGCCAGAGAAACATCGCCGCCCGGTCGAGAATGGTTGTCGTCATACTGTTGCTCCTCAGTTCCCTGTGGTGCGGCTGGATCGATCCGGCCTTAGAAACATCATAGCACATCTGTTTGAATGGTACATCGCTACATGGCACAGGGCTTATGCGTTCTCTCTAGCCGCGCCCCGTGCCGGCATGGCATCCTGAGCCGCTGTGCGGCGAAGGATCACTTCGCGAGAACGAGTTCTGCGTCGCTCCCGCTGCGCTCAGCATGACATCCGACTCCTCCTGCTGCATGTAGGGCTCACGGTATAATAGCCATTCTGTTTCCGATCAGCGAGAAGAGGGGAGCCATGCAGTTACAGCTTGTACGGCATTTGTGGGGCATCGATGAACCATGGGAGGTCTCATTTCCTCGCATTCGGGCCGCCGGCTATACGGCGATCGAGGCACCGGTGCCAGCCGTCGCCGAGCAGTCGCGGTTTCGCGCCCTGCTCGATGCGTATGGCTTCGGCTATGTGGCGATGGTCTTCACCGCCGGGGCCGGTGTAGCCGAGCATGTGGCCTCGTTTCGTCATCAGGTGGCGGCAAGCCTGGCGCTACAGCCACTGTTGATCAACAGTCATAACGGCCGCGACGCATGGGATGCAGCGTCGGCCGAGCTGTTTTTTACCGAGGCATTGGCCTTCGAGCAGACGATTGAGGTGCCGGTGGCGCACGAAACCCACCGTGGCCGCGTCATGTTCCATCCCTGGGCCACTGCTCGCCTGCTGGATCGTTTTGCCGATCTGCGCCTCTGCTGCGATCTCAGCCATTGGGTCTGTGTCTGCGAACGGCTGATCGATGATGAAATAGCGATTATCGAACAGTGTGCACAGCAGACGATCCATCTGCATGCGCGTGTCGGCTATGAGCAGGGGCCGCAGGTGCCTGATCCACGTGCCCCGGAGTATCAGCGCCATCTGGCGGCGCACGAAGCCTGGTGGGATGTGATCTGGCAGGCGCAAGCCGCACGCGGCGATCTTATCAGCACCCTGACCGCCGAATTCGGCCCGCCCGGGTATCTGCAGACCCTGCCGTACACCCGCATGCCAGTCGCCGAACTACGGGATGTCTGTGATTGGATGGCGCAACGCCAGGCTGTGCGTTTTGCGGCAACCTATGCACGATGATACGAATATCGTCAAACGGTTCTCTGTCTGCCTGCTACAATGATGCCGGTCGGGATCGGCGAGCACGGAGGATAATATGACGTCGGATGCGCTAACCGCCGCGCGAATCGGTCGCTTTGCCTGTATTGCCGGAATCATCGAAGGGGTGCTCTATCTGCTTGTGATCGGGTTACTGGTGGGTATGGGGGCGTTACCGCCGCCCGAGCCCTGGGCCTCGTTGATTGCGGTGCTCTTACTCGTGACGATCGCCACACTGCTTGTGGTGGCGGTGGCCGCCTGCTGGCTCGCACCGGCCGGCCGGCGCCCCTGGGCAGTGCTGGCGCTGGTCTGTATGATCATCTTCAGCGTCTATGTCTCGATTGTACGGCTGTTGCAGCTCGCCTTGTTGCGCCCGCTATGGAACGAAACCTTGCCCCCTGAACTGGCGCTGCTGCACCCATACGCATTACCATCACTCGGCTTTACGCTGGAAGTAAGTGGTTGGGGGTTCTGGCTTGGCCTGGCGTTGCTGGCACTGGCTGCGACCTTCCGCGGGGTACGGCGGCCGGATTGGATGGCCTGGATCTTCACTGGATCAGGCCTGCTCGCACTGGTGGCAGGGCTGGCACCGATCCTGGGGGCTTCATGGCTGACAACCTTCGGCATTCTGGCATGGGGGCCGGGCCTGATCGCCGGTTTATGGTTGCTGGCAGCTGAATTTCGCTCGTTTCAACAGGAGCACACAATAGTATGAACCATCAGGAGTTGCAACAGCGTATCGACGCAGCCATCGAGCAGCATGACTTTTCGGGGGTTGTGCGAATCGCGCAGCACGGTGCGGTCGTCTATGAGCGTGCCGCCGGGTATGCCGATCGGAGCAATCGGATCGCCAATACACCCGCGACACGTTTCGGGATCGCGTCGGGCACCAAATGTTTTACGGCACTGGCCATCGGCAAGCTGATCGAAGCCGGCAAGCTGACCTTCGATACGCGGCTGCAGGAGTGTGTTGCGCTTGATATGCCGCAATATGCACCCGAGATCACGATTGCACATCTGCTGAACCATACCTGGGGCATACCCGATTACCTTACTGAAGATCAGATCCCCGATTTCGACCACTGCTCGGTTGATATACCGTGGCACGAGCTCCTCGGCCCGCGTGATTACCTGGCGGTCTTTCCCGATGCACCGATGAAGTTTGCCCCCGGTGAGCGCTTCTCATATTCGAATGGCGGCTACATCCTGCTCGGCGTGGTGATCGAAGCGATCAGCGGGATGCGTTATCAGGAGTTTGTCGAGCAGCAGGTGTTACGGCCGATCGGCATGCAGCAATCCGGCTTCTTCTCGTTTAACCGGCTGCCGGAACAGACAGCCTTTGGGTATATCGAAGAGGATGCCGGCTGGCGTACCAACATCTATAACCTGCCGATCATCGGTGCTTCCGACGGCGGGATGTACACAACAGCCGCCGATCTTGCAACAATGTGGCAGTCGCTGTGGGATGGCACCCTCCTGTCTGCTGATCTTGTCGAACAATACACCCGGCCGCAGGTGGCTGTACCGGATGACGATCCGCTGGCCTACGGGTATGGCTTCTGGCTGCGTGGTGCTGCCGATCCCGGCCACGAGATCTATCTCATCGGCGCCGATGCGGGTGTCTCATTCCGTTCACTGGTCAACCATCAACACGCGCTGCAGGCAACAGTGCTTGCGAATACATCCAAAGGTGCCTGGCCGATAGTGCGCGAGATCGATGCGCTTTTGCATGCAGGATGATCCCGATGCATAGACCGATTCCAACCCTGGTGATCACCGGGCCGGTCGGGGTTGGCAAAACGACCACAGCCATGCTGATTGCCGAACATCTGGAGGACCATGGGTTGCCCTATGCATTGATCGATCTCGATTGGATGCGCTGGTGCCGCCCTGCTCCGCCGGATGATCCGTTCCATACCGAACTTGGGTTGCACAACCTGGAGTCGATCTGGCAGAACTATCACCGGCATGGTGCCGCCCGCCTGATCCTGGTTGATGTGGTCGAAAGCCGTGCCATGCTCGATGCGTATCGCCGGGCGATCCCCGGTGCGCTCGTGACGCTGGTGCGGTTGCATGCGGCACTGGCGACCATCCATGGGCGCTTGCAGCAACGCGAACAGGGCAGTGGCCTGGCCTGGCATCGGCAGCGTGCAAGTGAGCTGAGTGCGCAGATGGAGCGTGATGCGCTCGAAGATCTGCGGATCGAGACAACCGGCAAGGAGGCGTTGGCTGTGGCACACGAGATCCTGCAACGCACACAGTGGATGCCCGCGTGATGCACTATCCGGCGCGGCCGGCGGTCGGTTGCTGCGATGTTGCACGATGCTGTTCGTGATCGTGTTCGATACCCCGAACAGGGGTCAGCCGGCAGGATACACGCCATGAACCTTGTGATTGTGAGCGGGCCGCCGGGTACCGGCAAAACAAGCCTCAGCCGGCAGCTTGCGACGCGCCTGCAGCTACCGCTGCTGCAGCGTGACGCGTTGAAGGAAGTGCTCTTCGATACTCTTGGTGTGCAGGATCGGGCCTGGTCGCAACGGTTGGGCGGCACAAGCTACGAACTGCTCTACCATATGCTGGCCCTGCTCATGCAAACCGGTGCACCGTGTATGGTCGAGAGCAACTTCGATGGTGGGCTGGCGACCACCCGGCTTGGTGATCTGCTCCAGCGCTTTCCATACCATGCGATCCAGATCCAGTGCCGCACCGAACCGGTAGTACTGCTCGAACGGTTGCGCCGGCGCGTCCGGAGTGGCGAACGACATCCGGGGCATGCCGATCAGGCCGATGCAACCGCCCTGGTGCCGCGTGATGCACAGGGCTTCTATCAGCCGCTGGCACTCGCCGGCCCGGTGTTACTTGTCGATACCACCCGGTTTGCCGAGGTTGACCCGGATGTGATCGTTGCACGGATCCGGGCAGTGTGGCAAGCGTAGCATCTTCGCCGTTACCCTGAGGGCATGTGCTATCTGCCGGCATGCTACTACGGCAGCATGCGTAACTGAACCGCTTCGATCGAGACGCTGATCTGGCGAATACCTTCACGTGTCTGATCGGCGTCGGTGGGGGCACTGAGCTGCAATCGGCTTTCACCGGGTGGCAGGTGCAACAGCAGGGTATAGTGGCGGCTGATTGTCGGCGCGATCTGCAGCTGCCCGGATGGGCGGCCGCCGAGTTGCACAGCCAGCGACCGGGGGTGCAGGTAGCTCTGGCCATACAGCGTCAGCGCAAACCAGCGCGGCGTCGCTTCGGTATTCACCAGCCAGAGGGTTGCATCGGTGCCCATCCAGCGCCAGAGCCGATCGCCGTCGCGCTCGGTCGGCCACCAACCATTGCCGATATATGCATATGGCAAAATCTCGCCCGGCGGCACATCGTAGATCGTCACGCTGCCTTCCTGCGCCTGCTGTGGCATGCCATACTCCACCAGCAGTTCGCGCACACAGGCCGCCTGTGGCCGGCTAAGCTGATGATCGTCGACGACGATCCGGCGGAAGCCGTAGTAGTGAAGCGCCGCCAATGCTACCGTTGGATCATCGGCCACGATACCGGGATGGCTGCATCCCTGCCGTTCGAGTCGCCCAATCAGTGGTGCGCCATCAATCAGCGGGTATTCCGGTTCACGCGCCACATAACCGCCGGCGATCGGCCGGCCGTGGGTCATCTGTGCCCGTAGCGAGGCGCTCTTGAACTGCAGCCCACCCGGATCGCTTGGCACAATCAGCAGCGCACCCTCACCGCCACGCAGCGTCGCATACAGTGGCACGGTGTCGTCGCGGAAGACCAGCAGTGGCGGTGGGGCGTATTCGACGAGCAGACCCACAAGCAGCAGGGCGCTGAGCGCGTATTGTCTTGCCTGCGGCGTGGAGGAAAACGCGATTCGCACGATTTCCCGTAGGCCGCAGGCGGCTGCAATCGCCAGCGGCACCAGTGCGATGGTGGCGGCAATAAAGCGCCGATGGCCGAAATTCAAGCCCGGCACGGCACTGAAGAACGAGGCGACCGGGAGCGGCAGGCCGGTATTGTAGCCGGCGATCTGCAGGGTTTCACCAAGCGCAAACAGAATCAACACCAGCGCCAGCAGGCCCCAGAGGCGTGCCGCACGCCAGGCCAACACCAGGCCGGCGAGCGCCAGCAGCAACGCCAGATAGCCGGGGGTGATCGTCCAGCCGGCGCTGGCGGGGTGGAGCTGCTGCTGGTAGGCGGCGACCGGGGCACCCCACCACGGGTGATACGACGAGGGGAGCAGGAAATCGAGCAGATCGGCGCTGTATAGCCTGGCCTGGATCTGCCAGTGGGTGGCATCGCGGCTTGAAGTACTGATGCCACCGGCAAAACTGGTGAGCAGAGGGGCACACAGCACAAGCACCAACGGTATTGCTGCCAGCCATGGCCGCAGGGTATGGCGTGGCGTGCGGCGGGCCGCAAGCTGCCAGCCGACCCAGACAACCGCCAGCATGGCATTAAAGAGCGCATGGTACCAGCTGGTGTAGGCTGTCAGCGCCAGCGCCAGGCCAAGCCAGATCCCACTGCGCAGTGTGCCGCGTTCACTGGCCTGATACAACGCCAGCAGGTGCAGGGCTGTCCAGTGCAGCGCCACATGCTCAAGCTGGCCATCGAGGAAGCGCACCATATGCGCGGGTGCGGCCGTGGCGATCGTACCGGCAAGCAGGGCGGCAGAGCGGCTGCCGACCACCCGCCATGCCAGTATATACGTCGTCAGGCCGGTCAGTGTAAAGCCGAGCAGCACCGCAGTGCCATAGCCGGTCAGCGGATCGGCGCTCAAGAGCACCGGCAATACCAGCAGTGCATTGCTGAGGTCGATCGGCTGGAAGCCAAGCGGTGCGCCGAACGGCCAGAAGAGCAGATCGGTGGTCAGCGGGTTTTGTAGGGTGCCGAGTGCCTGGCGCACCCACCACATGTTCCATGTCTTCTGCCAGCCGTCGGCCTCGGCAATCGGCCCACCGACCACCGCCTGGCCGAGCAATGCCGCCTGCGGCCAGGTCAGCCAGATCGCCAGCAGCAGAAAGAAACCGGCCGCCGGGAGATGGCGCTGGATACTACTCATACAGCGCCCGCAACTGCCGCCGCCAGCCAATATTCGAACGCAAGTCGGTATTATCGCTCCACTGATCGATACTGCCGATTGGTGGGTTGGCCGCAATTCGGCGCATGGCCGCGCCCTCAATTGCTGCGATCAAGGCATGTTGCACCTGGGCGCTGGGTGCCACCAGAAACGGCCGGCTAAAGAATGCAACTGGGGTTGGATCAATGGGTACACTGATCTGCAGTCGATTGTGGCACTCGATGACAAACCCGGCCGCGCTTGCCAGCGCCGTCATACGGCTGGGCCAATCGGCAGCGGCCTGTACTGCCGCCAGCAGTGGGGTGAGTTGTGCGGCACACTGCAGCCGGCCAAAGGCGCTACCGAACCACTTGGGGTATGGTGGGTAACGCCGCTCGATCAGAAACGCCAGCTGCATCAGGTCGCGCACCAGTCGCGATCCGATCAGCGCCGAACCGAGTTCATCGCCGGCAGAGCCGGCACGGGCAAGCAGATGATCTTCCTGGCCGATCCGCGCCCAGCCGGCGGCCATCAGATACAGCCAGACATCGCGAGGGTAGAATGCCAGATCCTCACGCAGCTGTGTCAGCTCGCCGACCGCGTCGTAGTGGATGATCCCGCTGGTCAGTTCGCCAAGCCGCTGTGCCGGGATCGTGAGCCAGTCGGCGGTATCAAGTGGCGTGCCGAGCGGATGGTCGAGCATTTCGGCCATATACTGCCGGAGCGTCACAACACGTACTCGATGGTGAGGCGGTGGCTCGTCCATTCCCTGATCGATCAGATCGACCCCGTGCGGCACACCGACCGGGTAGCCGGCGAATGATTCGGGCAGTTGAGCTTCACTCGCCGCCAGTATGGCCGGTGCCATGTCGGCCGAGGCATCCGGCAGGCAGATCTGCAGTGCCGGC
>CALLZL010000399.1 GCA_937859575.1 uncultured Chloroflexota bacterium | reverse complement strand
CATTGGTGCCGGGATTCTGCCGGCAGCAATCGAGATCATGGATCGGCTCAGTATTGTGGCGGCCGAAGCTGCGGTACATGCCGGATACCCGGATTGTGGTGCATTGCTGTTGGTTGAGCTTGATGGGCCGGTAGCCGAAGTCGAGACGCTGATGGCACAGGTGCGTGAGGTATGTGCCGGTTGCGGGGCATGGGAACAGCGGCTGGCGGCTTCAGATGCCGAGCGGGCGGTTGTGTGGCAGGGGCGCAAGGCGGCATTTGCGGCGATGGGCCGGATCTCGCCGAACTATATTGTGCAGGATGGCGTTATTCCACGCACGGCACTGGCGCAGGTGTTGCGCGAGATACGTGAACTGGGCGAGGCGGCCGGCCTGCGGGTGGCGAATGTTTTTCATGCCGGCGACGGCAACCTGCATCCGCTGGTGTTGTATGATCGCAAGATTGCCGGTCAGGAACATGCTGCCGAAGCGCTTGCCGGCGAAATCCTGCGAATCTGTATTCGATCGGGCGGCTCGATCACCGGTGAGCATGGTGTCGGCATGGAGAAGCGGGCGTTTATGGGGGAGATGTTTGCCGAGCCGGATCTCGACACCATGCAGCTGGTGCGCTGTGCTTTCGATCCATTGCGGCTTGCCAACCCCGATAAAGTCTTCCCGCGGCCGCGCCTGTGTGCCGAGAAGACCGGGCCGTACCAGCCGCATCCGCTTGAAACAGCTGGAATTGCGGAGTTCTTCTAGCGAACCGGGTGGTGGCAAACAATGCAACATGCAACTGAACTTGGGGAATGGATCGGGGCGGAGTTCATCCGCCCCGGCCACCCAACGGATGCGATCGACGGCCGTGTA
The DNA here is from genome assembly GCA_937859575.1 of uncultured Chloroflexota bacterium. Lineage (GTDB taxonomy): Bacteria > Chloroflexota > Chloroflexia > Chloroflexales > Roseiflexaceae > CALLZL01. Next base: position 8,071 of record CALLZL010000399.1, on the reverse strand, counting down.
CCGCAACTGGTTGTTGTGCCGGGCAGCGCTGAGGAAGTAGCTGCGGTGATGCGATATGCTACAGCGCACGGGCTATGCGTAGCGGCACGCGGCGGCGGCACCAAATGCGGCTGGGGGAATACCCCACATGCCCTGGATCTCGTGCTCTCGCTGGCGCGGCTCAACCGGGTGACCGAACATGCCTGGGGTGACATGACCGCCTCGGCCGAGGCAGGGTGTGCGATTGGTGCCTTGCAGGCGACCCTGGCAGCACACGGGCAACGCCTGGCACTCGATGCCCACTGGCCGGCACAGGCCACAATTGGCGGTATGCTGGCAACCGGTGACAGTGGTGCGCTACGCTTGCGCTATGGTGGATTACGCGACCTGCTGATCGGTATTACAGTGGTGCTACCCGACGGCACGATTGCGCGCAGCGGCGGCAAGGTGGTTAAGAATGTGGCCGGGTATGATCTGCCGAAGCTGATGACTGGCGCGCTTGGCACACTGGGGGTGATTGTAGCGGCGACGTTCCGGCTGCATCCACTACCGCGCACCGAGCGGACGTTCAGTATCGCGACAGGCGATGCAGCACATGCGGCTGCCGTTATGCTGGCGGCGCTTGACTCAGCACTGGTACCAGGTGCGATGCAGGTGCGCTGTGATGGCAGCGGTGCGTGGCTCGATTTCTGTTTCGAGGGGGTTGAGGCGGCAATTGATGAGCAGATCGGATTGCTGGCGACATTGACTGGCGCGCGCGTGGCACAGCCGGCTGACGCGGCCGTGTGGCAAGCACGGGAAGCGCTCTGGGCCGGCGATGACCCGGCACTTGTATGTAAGGTAGCGGTCTTGCCATCACAGGCGGCCCAACTCGATCAACTGCTACGGCATGTTGCCGGGCAGCTGCAGTTGAAGTGGCGGCTGGTGTTGCAGGCGATAGGTGTTGGAATGCTGCGACTTGAAGGGGCTAACCACGAAGTGCTGCTGACGGCACTCAGCACACTGCGTGACGAACTGCTGCGGTGGGGTGGCTCGCTTGTCGCACTTGGCTGCCCGGCCGCGATCAAGTCGCGTATTGATGTCTGGGGGGCTGTAGGGGATGACATGGCGCTGATGCGGCGGGTCAAAGCCCAGTTCGATCCGCTGGGAATTCTCAATCCGGGGCGTTTTGTAGGGGGGATCTGATGACACATGACACAGGCATGCCGCGCGAGGCAGTGATCCCGATCTTCGATACACGCCACCCGCCAGATGCCGACCTGATCGATGATTGTGTTCATTGTGGCTTTTGCCTGCCGACATGCCCGACCTTTGTGTTGTGGGGCGAAGAGATGGATACGCCGCGTGGGCGGATCTATCTGATGAAGATGGGCAATGACGGGCAGGCAGAACTCAACGAAACCTATGTCCGACACTTCGATAACTGCCTGGGATGTATGGCCTGCCTTACTTCGTGCCCGTCGGGGGTACAGTACGATAAATTAATCGAAGCCACACGTGCCCAGATCGAGCGCAAGTATCAGCGTAGGTTGCCGGATGGATTGTTCCGGCGTATGATCTTCGAACTCTTCCCACGCCCCGAGCGATTGCGGATTCTGGCGTGGCCATTGTGGTTCTACCAGCGGCTTGGGATCCAGCGCCTGGTGCGGCGTAGCGGGTTGTTGCGATTACTGCCCCAGCGCCTGCAGGCTATGGAGTCGCTGTTGCCGCCGCTGACACTCGATCGGCTGCGTGCCACGGTTGCCCCGCATGTCGCTGCACACGGCGAACGGCGGCTACGGGTCGGGCTGGTGCTTGGCTGTGTGCAGCGCGCCTTCTTTGGCGATGTGAACGCCGCCACGGCGCGGGTATTGGCAGCCGAGGGGTGCGAGGTGATTGCGCCGCCCGAGCAGGCATGTTGCGGGGCGCTGATGGTTCATGCCGGGCAGGAGGCCGACGCACAAACCATGGCACGCCGAACGATCGACACCTGGGAGCATGAGGATGTCGATCTGATCGTTATCAATGCGGCTGGTTGCGGCTCGACCCTTAAGGAGTATGGCCATCTGCTGCGTGACGATCCGCAGTATGCCGAGCGGGCGCAGAACTTCTCCGCTAAGTGTCGTGATATCAGCGAGGTATTGGCGGAGCTACCGCAACGGGCACCGCGCCGGCCGTTGACCCTCAGGGTTGCCTATCATGATGCATGCCATCTGCAGCATGCTCAGGGGATCCGTAGCCAGCCGCGCCAGTTGCTTGGTGCTATTCCGGGGCTGCAGGTACGCGAGATCCCCGAGGCGGCGATCTGCTGTGGTTCGGCCGGTGTCTATAACCTTGTTGAACCGGGCCCGGCGCAGCAACTCGGCGATCGCAAAGTGCAGAATATTTTGACCCTCGATATTGATGCGATTATATCGGCGAACCCTGGTTGTTCGCTCCAGATCAGCAGCGGCCTGCGGCGGGCTGGGCGTCAGATCCCCACCCTACACCCGATCCAGTTGATAGATGCGGCGATCCGTGGGGTTGATCCACTCGGCTGAGGCAACGAGCAGCCCTTGATCAGCGCGGCTCACTCTCTTCCGGTTCAAGCAACAGCCAGACGAACGCCGTCGCGCCGACGGCACCGGTGATCAACCCTTGTACGAGTGCACTCAGGCCCCACATGCCGGCGTATTCGGTGGCGGTGAGTGCTGCACCGGCCGGCCAGGCAACCAGTGCGGCGGCGATCAGCCAGTGAGCGCCGGGGAAGAGCCGGCGCAGCACATACCATTGGCCGCATGCCATGCCGACCCCGGCGCATGGCACAATCATCAATCGTGTGTCGAGATAGATCCCGTGAGGAAAGAGCAGCATCCGGCCGATTTCAGCCAGTGTATACCCGATCAACCAGCCGAGTGAACTTCCAAGGAGCCAACGGCGGGTACTGATGCCGCCGAGCAAGCCGCGTACGACAGGCCAGAGCAAGTGGGCGAGCACAAGACCACCGACCGGCAGGGTATAGGGGGCAAAGGCGGCGATTGGCGGCAATGTTAACGCAACGATTGCAACCAGTGCCGGCCAGATCTTTACGACCGTCAGAGGCGTATGTTGGCTGTGATCCGCTGGTGCACGCATGCGGATCGCGACCAGCCACAGGCCGAAAAGGCCAAGCAGAATCGGAAACGAGAGCCATGCCGGCAGCCACCAGGGAAGGCGTGTCGTTGGGAGCGGAGCGCGACTCACCGTCACGAGATCCCAGATCTGGGGTGCCTGGCCAAAACCGATAGTCGCCGCACGGGTGCCGTCGGGGGTAAATGCCGCACGCATTCCGGCGCAACGCCAACCCAAGGCAAAGCGCTCACTGGCGATCTGCCGGCCATCGCGGCTCCAGATGCCGAGCGTTCCACGATCACTCATGGCCAGCAGGCGCTCGCCGTCGGGGCTGAAGCCGACATCGGCGACATTGCCATCGAGGCCATCGAAGCTGATGATCGTCCAGCCGTTCAGGTCACGCAAGCGCATATCACCCCCCGCTGCAATGGTGAGCAGCTGGATTCCATCGGAGGTAAAGCGTGCAGTGCCGGGGAACGAGACGATCAATGTGCCTTGAGTACTCCACAGGCGCGTCATCCGTTGGGCCGAGGTTGTGATCAGATGCGTACCATCAGGGCTCAACTGTGCATCGATCAGCTGTTCGTCTTCGGTATTAAAGGTCTGCATTACGTGGCGGGCGGCACCCAAGGGGGGCCCGCCCCGGGCCCCCGCCGCAAGAATCAGATTATTTTCAGTGCCGAACGAAATAGACATAACCGGTGATGCCGGGGCATTGAGCGTGAGCAGGCGGTTGCCTTCGCGGTTGTAGAGCCTGACTGTATCGGCAGCGGCAAGTGCCAGGCGGCGGCTATCGCTGCTGAATGCCGCCGCAACCGGCATGTCGTGATCGGTATCGAGTACGAGGGTGGTGATGAAACGCCCATCGGCATGCCAGAGGCGTGCACTCTCGCCGGCTGCGATTGTCAGCACAAGCCGGCCGTCGGGGCTGTAGATGACGGTTGCGACCGGGCTATGATGCCCGGTAAGCACCGCCAGTTGCCGCCCATCGAGACTCCAGAGGCGAATGGTGTTATCTGGATGCTGCAACGCAAGCGTGAGGCCGTCGGGGCTGACGGCACGCAAGGTTGTGTTGCGTAGAACAAAGATCTCGTGGCCGCGAGCATCCCAGATGGGTGTGGTATGGGTTGAGGAGAGCAGCAGATGCCCCCCACCGCCGATGAAGGTAATTACCGGCGAGGGATCACCACAGATAATCGGTTGGGCATGGGCCGATGCTACAGGCAAGAACAGCATCAGCAGCGCCAGTATGAAGAGCAGCACACCACGGTTCATGATGTCGCGTAGTGTACCGATTTCACAGTTGAAGATCAAGGAGGCTTGTGAATCAATCAGACCGATTGATTGAGTATGATGCGGGGGGATGGATGGGTTGTATTGGTATGTGGCATACGGATGGTGAAGGTCGTCCCATCGAGTGCAGAACTGTTGAGCGTCAAGGTGCCGCCATGCGCCTCAACCGCCAGTTTGCAGAAGGTCAGGCCCAGGCCACTACTCTGCGGGCGCGTGGCGGTGTCGGGGTTGCTCTGAAAGCGCTCGAACAGGGATTGTTGCCGTTCGGCGGGGATACCCGGGCCGTTATCCCAGACCCAGATCACAAGATTGCTGTCATCGATGCGTGTTCCGACCGTAATATGGGTGCCGGGGGGAGTATGGCGAATGGCATTGGCAAGCAGGTTGACGATCACGCGTTGCATAAGCTCAACATCGAGATCGGCGATCGGTGGATTGTGATCGACATCGATGGTGATTTCCTTTTCGTCGCGTGCCGCCCACTGTTCAACCTGCCGCACACTGCCGGTCAGCAGGTCGCGCACATGGGTTGGGGTGAAGATTGGTTGCAGGCGGCCTTCTTCGAGGCGTGCGGTGTCGAGCATATCGCGAACAAGGCTATGCAGATTGCTGCTCGACTGGCGAATACCATTGGCAATTTCGCGCTGCATATCGTCGAGCGGTGTCATATGGAGCATGTCGACAAAGCCGATGATGGCGGTCAGCGGGGTTTTCAGATCATGGATCGACATCTGAAAGAGCTGTTCGCGGGCACGAATGAGCTCTTCCTGCAGGCGGGCACGTTCTTGATCGCTCACGCGGCGTTCGGCCTGGGCATGTTCAAGATCGGCAAGCATATGGTTGATATCGCGAATCAAGGTGTTGAGTTCATCGGCGCCATGTTCGGGCAATCGGGCTGCAAGATCGCCTTCGGCGCCGATGCGAGCCATCTGGTGTGATGTTTGTTCGAGGCGGCGCAACACCGCCAGGCGTAACAACAGCATGATGATCATGCCGAATGTAATACCGGTAATCAAGAGCGAGCGTTGCAGATACGCGGCATTTTCCATGCCGAAGCGGTAGGTTGTGCGTGGCAGAATTGTTCGCACAACGGCAGCCGGGTTGCCATGAATATCGTACACCAGGCCATACCCGGCGATCTGCTGGTCGTCAATTGGAACGGCGCGCAGCGGCACGGCGATGAGTTGATCGCGGAGCGCATTCACCTCAGCCGGCAGGGTGGCAGGATCATAGGGGTAGATAGCAATTGATTGGCGGGTGGTTGTGGCGATCTGTTCCACCAGAGCCGGATCAACTTCCCGTGCCATGATCAGCGTGCCGGCCGGTGGACCGCTGCCGTCGCTGCGCAGGATATGATGCGATGCGACGAGCAGCAGATGATCCGGCTGCAACAGCAAGCCCTGCACAAGCGGATCATCTCGGTTGAGGTCGACCAATGGCGGTGAAAGGAGCACTTCGTTGATCAGGGGCATGCTTGGCCGGGTAGTGGCGGTATTGAGGTCTGCCGCAGTGCTAAAGATGACAGTGCCGTTGGTATCGAGAATAACGATGAGGCCGACATCATTATTGATCAGGGTGGGGGTATCGAGATTGGTGTCCGTAAATGCAGCATCCGGAGCCTGCGCATAGGTGTAGGTATCGCTCCAGATCGCATAGTCGCGTGAGGTGCGGGCAAGATCATCAATTGCGTCATTCAGGGTATTGAGAACACGCCCGGTATCTTCAACGGTCTCATTCGCTTCAATGATGCGGTAGCCGTCGAGAATATAGGCTCGCAGTGGAATGGTTGTCAACAGGATCATGGCCAGCGTGATCAATCCGATGATCGCCAGCGTACGGGTACTCAGCGAGTGGATAAGCGGATTCATAGAGTTGGTGCTGGTTGCTGGGCGAGATGCAGATGCTGGTCGTGGCATCGGTTCCATGTATTCTGCCTGTATGACGATTGGCCATGTTGCTGATGGATTAGCTCACTCTTTAACTGTACCAAAGTTTTGATTATTGTGTGATAGGTTCTCATGTATGTTTGGTTGCAATTTCGATACAGAAAAGACGGTATGCTATACTCGCGCCGATCGACAACCGATGAGGAGTTGCTGTGGAACATCGCGTGAGCTACAAGATCTACTACGAAGATACCGATTGCCTGGGGATGGTGTATCACGCCAACTATCTGAAATACTTTGAGCGCGCCCGTACCGAATTGGTGAGCCTTGGCGGCAGGGATGTGCGCGAATGGAACGATGCCGGTTTCTATATCATCGTCTATTCCGTCGAGATGGTCTTCCGCAAGGCCGGGCTGCTTGGTGATATGATCGATATTGTGACGCATTATTCGCCAAAGACACCATACCGTGCGTTGTTCAGGCAGCGCGCTGAGCGTGCTGGTGAGGTGCTGGTCGAAGCCGAGATCGAACTGGTGTGCCTCGATCACGAGCGGCGGTTGCAGCCTTTCCCCGCGATTCTCGATCCTGCGGCGTGATGGTGGTATTGGTATGCCGCAGGGCTGAAAGAGGTACTGTGATGCAGTTGGAACAGGTAACCCTCACGACTCCCGATCTGGATCTGCTGAATGATTTTTATGGCGGCCGGCTGGGGGTAGCAACCGACTATCAGCAGGGTACGCAGTTGCTGGTGATGATCGGATCGAGCCGGCTGGTGTTTGTTCCGGGTGCGCCGGCCTGCTATCACTATGCGATGCGGGTGCCGGCGGCACGTTTCGACGACGCATATGGCTGGCTGGTGCAGTTTACCGCCCCAATCAGCGATATGGCCGGCCGTGATCGTTTCTTCTCGCAATCCTGGGATTCCGATTCGGTGTATGCCTACAGTGGCCGTTTCGATGCCGGGATGCTGCTCTCGCTATGTGAGATCGGTATTGCAACCGACGATGTGCCGGCGCTGGTAGGCGAACTGGCGGCGGTGATTGGCGAGGGGCCGTTTCGTGGCCGCCAGGAGCCAAGTTTCACGGCTGTTGGTAACGCCAACGGCCTGCTGATTGTGGTGGCGCGTGGGCGGATCTGGTACCCCGAAACCGGTGTAGCGGCGCAGTTGCTGCCGTTGCAGATCCGGGTGCGGCGGGCCGATAGCCGGCAGGTACTGATCTCAGGGCCGCAATACCAGATCGGTGCCGATGATGCATGACACGCTCTACGACGAACTGCTGGCGACGCCGTTGGATGCCGATGTGCGGGCGCTGGCGGCACGTTTTGCACCATGCATCCGGTTCGATGCACACGAGCCGTTCATGCCGCTTGCGGCCGGTGTGACGCTCTTCCACGTCGATGGGCCTTCGCCGTCGTTTCCGCGCCTGATCACACTGGCGGCAACAGAACCGGGTGAAGCGGATGCAGCCATAGCGATCGAATATGCGATCTGGTGGGATTGGGATATTGGCCATCTGTACGAACTCGAACATGTCTGGGTGTACCTGGATGCTGCTGGCCGGCTGTTACGGTGCGAAGCCAGTGCGCATGGCGGATACGCCGTGATGCGCGCCGGCCATGATGTCGAGCGCTATGGCGAGCATCCGGTGCTCTATGCCGAGCCGGGGAAACATGCCTTTGCGGCAACGGCGGCGCGCTATACGGCGGCGACCCTTGGTCGCGAGCGAACATCAACGAAACACCTGGCGGGCAATGCCGGCCTGCTGGTGACGTCGCTCTTTCGGGGAGTCTACCATAGCCCCCCCCAGATCGATACATCGGCCCGCAGTTCTCTGATCGCCCAT
>CALLZL010000398.1 GCA_937859575.1 uncultured Chloroflexota bacterium | reverse complement strand
TGCGCTGGCCGAGATCGGCAAAACACTCCTGCAGATGCAGCGGCACCGGGTAGTAGATCTCGTGGCCGATCTGATGCGCTTTGAGGGCGGCCATGACCTCGGCGCGGCGCGTGGTGCGGATGACGAACTGATTGTAGATATGACGGCGATGGGGGGCTTCGTAGGGCAGCACCACCCCGGCCTGCGGATCATCGCTTGCGATTCCGGCGGCACGAAACAGATCGCGGTAGCTCGCGGCATTGCGCTGCCGCCCGGCCGACCAGCCATCGAGATATTTAAGCTTCACCCGCAGCACGGCCGCCTGAAGTGCATCGAGGCGGAAGTTGCCGCCGACGAGCTTGTGGTAGTACTTGGGCTGCATGCCATGGCCGCGTAGCAGCAGCATCCGTTCGGCCAGCGCGGCGTCATTGGCAGTTGCCAGGCCGCCATCACCAAAGCCGCCCAGGTTCTTCGAAGGGAAGAATGAAAAACAGCCGATGTCGCCGATCGAGCCGGCGCGCCGGCCATGGTATTCGGCACCAATCGCCTGAGCAGCATCTTCGATCACCGCGAGGCCGTGGCGAGCAGCCACTTCCATGATTGGCGTCATGTCGGCCATCTGACCGTACAGGTGTACCGGGATGATCGCCCGGGTTCGCGGGGTGATCGCCGCTTCGATCTGAGCCGGATCAATATTGTATGTCAGCGGATCGATATCAACGAAGATCGGCTGCGCACCAAGGCGGGCGATTGAGCCGGCGGTGGCGAAGAAGGAGTAGGGTGTGGTGATCACCTCGTCGCCCACGCCAATCTCAAGCGCCATCAATGCGCACAACAGCGCATCCGTGCCCGACGACATGCCGATGCCGTGGGCTGCCTGCGAATAGGCGGCGACCTCGCGTTCGAACGCTTCGACCTCGGGGCCATTGATGAAATACTGCGACTCGATCACCTGCTCGATCACCTGCTGCACTTCCTCGCGGATGGTGGCGTACTGCGCCTTGAGATCAAGCAGTGGAACGGGTATTGTTGATTGAACCGTCGTCATCCTCTTGCTCCTTATCGTCTGCTGCGGGCCGGCAACCACCGAACCCGCGCAATCAACCCCGGCAGGGCAGAACACCCAGCCTGGTGCGTTCTGCTCTCTCACTATAGCGAAGTGCAGAAACATTGAACCATCCGCATCCTGGGAGCGCGGGCGTCCCGCCCGCATGCGCGCAAGATGCGCGCGGTCCCAATGATCAATCATTCTGCACCTGGCTATAATACCAAGCGCTTGATCGCGGCGAATAGTTACGCACAACCAGCCGATCCCGGTTTGCGATTTGTTCATCTTCCGAGCTCACCGGCCGATCACATGATCCCAGAGCGCCTGAGTTGCATGTGCCAGATGTTCGAGCGCATAGTTGCCCCGCACATACAGCCGGCCGTTTGCCCCCAACGCGGCACGCCGGCGTGGATCGGCAAGCAGGGCCTGCATCTGCTGCCGCCATACCTGCGGATCGGGTGGCAGGGCCATGCCGCAGGCGCCCTGCTCGACAATCCGCCGCATATCACCGACATCGGTCACCAGGGCGGGGACTCCGTATGCCAGCGCTTCAAGCAGCGCATTAGGGGTGCCTTCCTGCTTTGATGTCTGTACGAAGAGATCGATCGCATCGAGTACGGCGGCAATCTGCGGTTGCGGGCCGGCAAAAAGCAGCTGCCGATCGAGCCTGAGCAGCCGGTGTTGTTCGCGCAGTTCGTCGTGGTAGGCATGATCGCCACCGGTGCCGACACCGCCCGCAATCACGAAGCGTGCCGCCATACCCTCATCACGGCAGGCGGCGGCGATCTGTAGCAGCAATTCGTACTGTTTCAGCCGATCGATACGGCCAATCGCCCCGATCAACAGCTCATCGGCGGCAACTCCATGCATCGTACGCCAGGCACCCGCCACCACAGGCCGATCGAGCACCGCCAGATCGATCCCGTTTGGCTGCACCACCAGCCGCCCTGCCGGGAGGCGCAGCTGCTGCTGCATAGTAGCGCGCGCGGCATAGGAATTTACCATCACCACATGGCAGAGGCGGGTGATCAGCGTGTAGGCCAGGCGCTGTTGCAGCGGCAGTACCGGATCCGCAGTACGCTCGGAGATGATCGCCGGCACGCGGCAGATCGCCGCCGCCAGCGTACCGATCACATTCGCCGGGTAGAGGTAGGTCATCAGCAGCGCCGGTTGTTCGCGCCGGATCAGTGCCGCAACCCGCGCCACCCACTGCGGCAGGGTGTGCCATGGGTAGAACCCCAACCCACCAAGGGAATGAACCACAATACCAGCCTGCTGGAGTTCGTCTGCCAGATCCAGCTGTTGCGACAGCACACCGACACTCACGCGGTAACGCTGCGGATCGACGGCACGCGCCAGGTTGATCAACTGCCGTTCGGTACCGCCTGATGTCAACTGGCCAATCAGCAGCAGAATATGTGCCGGGCGGTTCATGGTATCGCCTCGGCAAGCCGTACCCGCCGATAGACATCATACCCACCAT
>CALLZL010000397.1 GCA_937859575.1 uncultured Chloroflexota bacterium | reverse complement strand
TGGTGCCGAACACTGGGATGCCGAACGCATCACGGCCCGCATCGGCGAGGCGGCTGCCTGGGCCGCACGCCACAATGTGCGCCTCACATGCAACGAGTTTGGTGTCTACCGTGCCGTGGTGCTACCCGAGGCGCGCAACACATGGATCGCCGATGTACGTGCCGCCTGCGAACAGCACGGCACCGGCTGGTCGATGTGGGATTACAGCGCCAACTTTGGCCTGGCCACCGAGCTTAATCTGCAACGCACTATTGATCCGGCAACAGCCGCCGCGCTCGGGCTGACACTACAGCGTCAATAATTGCTCACATCCCGGTTTGGCCTATTCGTCGAGTACTTCGAAGAAGAGCCTGACCGCCATTGAACCGAAGTGGGTGCCTGCCAGCGATTGAATATGTGCACGTACCTGCGCTTCCGGCCAACCCCTGCGATACGGCCGATCCGATCGCAGGGCATCCCACACATCAACGACGGCAAACAGGCGGGCGGCAAGCGGGATCTGTTTAGCTGTCAGGCCGCGTGGGTACCCGCTACCATCCCAACGCTCGTGGTGGCAGTATGGGATATCGAGTGCCGGATGCAAATAGGGAATCGGCGCAAGCAGTTCGTAGGCATACTGCGGATGCCGCCGCATGACCACCCACTCCTCCTCGGTGAGTGGGCCGGGTTTGAGCAGAATACTATCAGGAATGCCAACCTTGCCGATGTCGTGCAGCAGCGTACCACGCCGCACATGCGCTACCTCTTCCTCGTTCATACCGGCGGCCCGTGCCAACCGGATCGTCATCTCGGTCACCCGCAGAGTATGCCCCTCTGTCTCGTGATCACGCAGATCGAGCGCATGCGACCACCCCTCGATGGTGGTGTCGTAGGCCAGTATCAGTTCGGTATGCGATTGTTGCAAGTCTTCGAACAGATGGGCATGATCGATGGCAATAGCCGCCTGCCCGGCCAACGTTTCGAGGAAGTCGATCCATTCCGGGTTGGGGTGCAGGGTTGTGCGGTGGAAGATCTCCAGTACTCCTTTGATCTGGCCTCGGGCAATCAGCGGTACGCCGATATAGCTCCTGAACTGTTCGTGCAGGATCAGATCGCGGCGTTCAACATATGGCGACATCGTAAGATTTTCGTCCGCGAGACGTTGTCGTTCGAGTGCACACCGCCCGGCCAGACCTTCGCCAAGCCGTAGATACGAGCGCTCGTATCTATGGCTGCGAAACCCGCGCCCGGCAGCATATTCGAGGCTCAGTGCAGTTGGGTTGAACAACAACATGCCGGCCGCATCGACACCAAGCCGAAGCATGACCTGTTCCAGCAGGATATCGAAGGTAACACGTGAATCCTGGTTGCTTGTAATCGCCATATCAATGATCCGTAATGTCTGCAACTGTTCAAGACGCCGTACCGTCTCTTGGTGCAGTTGCAGTCGGTGCAGTGCGGTACCAGCCATCTCGGCCAGTGCCCCGAGCATGCTCTGCTCTTCCCTGGTCATGGTGCGTGGGTATGGCAGCGCAATCGCCATGCAGGCCTTAATATTGGTGGTGGTGTGAATGGGAATGTAGATCCCACCCCAGCCGGCCGGAATCTGCGCCGCAACCTGCGGCGATATATGCGGATCAGCCGCCAGATCGGCGACCTGATAGATCGGCTGATTGGTACTCAAGAACTGCAGCATATCGGCGACGGGAACCGTAATGATGTGTTGCAGCGGCTCGAACCAGCCCCGTGCAATCATCGCATACGAGGTTGCTGTTTCGGGTTGATACAGCCAGATCGCTCCGGTTGTGCATTGCAGGGCAGCCAGGGTTTCGTCCAGTAATGCCGGCAGCATAGCATCGAGTGTCTGCACCGTTCGTAGCGCGGTCGAGATTCGATTGAGTGCTTCAAGCTCGGCCAGCCGGCGCGTGGCAGCCTCGTCAGCCGCCTTGCGGGCAGTGATATTCTGCTTGATCGCGGTATAGTGTGCGATCCGGCCCTGTGCATCACGGATCGGCGTAATCGTCTGCTCTTCGTCATAGAGGGTTCCATCTTTCCGCCGATTCACCAGCTCGCCATGCCAGACATCCCCGGCCTGAAGGGTTTGCCAGAGCTGCTGGTAGAACGCCTTGCCATGCCGGCCTGATTTGAGCATGCGTGGGTTGCGACCGATCGCCTCGGCGGCGGAGTAGCCCGTGAGATGCGTAAACGCCGGATTGACCCACTGGATCGTTCCGTCGCTATCGGTAATCACAACCGCATTGGCGGCCGCATTGAGCGCACTATCGTGGAGCCGCAGCATCGCCTCGGCCTGCTTGCGCCGTGTGATATTACGTGCCACACCCTCGATGGCGATCGGTGTGCCGTCGGCAGCATGGATCACGGTGTTGTGCTGCTCGATCCAGATCAGGCTGCCATCCTTCTTGAACCAGCGTAACACCAGTGGTTCGCCAGTCGAATGCTCGCCATGCGCCACCGACGTTAGCAACGCACGATCCTCAGGGTGAATGATCTTCATCCCCAGATCCGGATCGTCGTAATGCTCTTGGGGTGTATAGCCGGTGATTGCTTCGGCGGCAGCATTGACAAACTCAAAGCCGCGTGGTGGTATCAGCCGATAGCGGTAGATCAGATCGGGCAGATGTTCGACCAGCCGGCGATAGCGCAGTTCGCTTTCGCGTAACTGCCGCTGCATAGAACCATTCTGGGCCGCATGCAGGATGGCATGCACCAGGGTATAGGGGCTCAACTGATCTGCAACCAGATAATCAGTGGCACCGGCCTGCAGTGCGTGGAGCCCCAGCAGCTCATCGGTATGCCTATTAATCAGAATCACCGGCACCTGCGGGGCAGAGGTTCGCAGGCATGTCAGTGCCCGATCGACATCTGCGGTTGCCGGCAACGAGAGCAGGATCAGGTCGGCGCTAAAGCGTCGTAGCAGAACGTGGGCGCGCACCAGGCTCGCCGCACGCACGATCTGGATGGCCGGCATGGTGGCGAGCTGTGCATGACCGACACTGATGAGGGTGCCGATGCGCCCAGCTGAAGCACGGTCGTGCTCGATCAAAAGAATATTCAACGATGCGGGGTTCATAACGTATCAACCTTATGAAGGAGATTCAGCGCCTGCACAATTGCAGGTACCAGCCGGGTGCCGATATGGTTCTTGGCGATAAACAGATCGATCCCGAGATGCGCGGCATGCTGGCGGGATGATTCCTCATCATGGTTCGAGAGGATGATAATGTGGGGTGCTGGGCAGCATGTGGGGAGGGTGGGGGCAACCGCCAGCCCGTTCATATCCGGCAGGCCAATATCCAGCAGCATCAATACCGGCCGATGATCGTAAGCCAGGCGAATGGCCTGCGCACCGCTACCGGCCTCAAGAAACATGTAACCAGGGAACAGCGTGCGCAACCAGTCGCGCACAATGGTGCGAAGCTGAACATGATCATCAACCAGCAGCATGGCTGGTGGTTGATCGCAGTGTGATGTTGGTGTCTGTGGTTGCATATTACTGGTTTCATCCTGTGCAGTCGTACGATTCCTGCAACACGACGATACCAGCATTCCGGGGGGGTGTCTGTCGGGATTCCCTGACCGTCAGCGGCGCATTTGCCGATCCGCATGGCGGATTATTCCAACGACATCAGGCCATGCTGAATAGCGAAGCGCACCAGCGCCGGCAGATGGGCAACCGCCAGTTTCTGCATCAGGCGGCTGCGATAGGTCTCGACGGTCTTGGCCGAGAGTGACAGAATGGCAGCGATCTGTGCCGCCGTCTTGCCCTCGACCGTGAGCTGCAGTACTTCACGTTCGCGCTCGCTGAGGCTTTCGAGCGGGCTGCGCTGCTGGTGATGCGCAAGGAAATCGCCGAGTACGGTATCGCTGATCTTCTGGCTCAGATAGCGTTGCCCGGCAGCGACGGCGCGAACAGCACTGATCAGCTCGGCACCGGCCGACTCCTTGATCAGATAGCCGGTAGCTCCGGCATGCAGGGCACGGTAGATATGTTCGGAAGAGGCGTAGATCGACAGAATGATGATCTGTGTCTGCGAGCAGATGCGGTGGATCTGCAGGGCAGCTTCGATCCCATTCAGTTCGGGCATGGCGATATCCAGCACCGCCACATGCGGGATGGTCTGCTGGGCGAGACGCACGGCATCACGCCCATTCTCGGCCAATGCAACGATCTGCATGTCGCTCTGCGATTCCAGCAGAGCGCGCAGCCCGTCACGCACAATACCGTGGTCGTCGGCAACCAGAATCGTGATCTTCATCAAAGAACCTCAACTGTGATGACGGTACCCTTGCCGGGGGTCGATGCGACCAGAAAATGGCCGCCGACCGATTCAATGCGTTCGCGCATGGTGCGCAGGCCCCATCCCTTCTGGTTGGTAGAGACGGGTTGCGTCATATCAAAGCCATGGCCGTCATCGCCAATAACAAGCCGGGTTGTGGTACCAATCGATAGCTGCAGCGAGGCATGGCTGGCCTGTGCATGGCGGGCTGTGTTGGTGAGCGCTTCCTGCGTGACACGAAACAGCACGGCTTCGAGGTGTGCCGGCAGGCGGATGGACTCATCGCCCACGACGGATATCTGTACCGGGATCTCGGTATGGCGGGTAAAACGTGTGCCATACCAGCGCAATGCCGCACTCAAGCCGTAGTCGGCCAGTACCGGTGGGTACAGATCGACCATTACATCGCGTACTGCTTCTACCGTCTCTTCCACAAGCTGGATCGATTCGTCGATCCGTGAGCCGATGCGCTGCAGCGCATCCGCCGAGAGCTGTACCCGCAGGATCATGAGGTTGATATTGAGCGCCGTCAACGATTGGCCAACACGGTCGTGCAGTTCGCGCGCCAGATTGTGCCGCTCACGCCCCTCGACCTCGGTCAGGTCGCGAGCCATGGCCGAGAGTCGCTCGTTTACCCGTTGTAATGACGTTTCCGACTGTTTGCGTTCGGTAATATCGGCAGCCATGCTGATCACCAGCCGCTGACCGTTGGCGGCACGCCCGATCGGTGCCGAGCTAAACTCCCATATGCGCTGTGTGCCGTCGCGGGTGGTAATCACAAACTCACCCTCGGAGATATACGTATCGCGGGCATACAGCTGGTCGATACGATCACGCACCACTTCTTTGCCCACCCCATATGCCCGCTCCGTCCAGGCGGCAATGGTGGGAATATCATCAGCAGCATAGCCGCTGAGGGTTGTCCACATATGATTGATGAAGACGACCGCACCATCTTCGGCATGGATCATCATCGGAAATGGTGCATCCGCTAGTGTGCGCTGAAACAGTGTTTCGTTGAGCCGTAGTTGCATCTCCAGTTGTTTGCGTTCGCTGATATCGTGGTAATAGATCGCCAGCCCATTGTCGATCGGGTAGGCATAGATATCAAGCCAGACATCATACGTACCAGCGACAAAATAGTGATGCTCGAAGTGGACTGTGACCTGTTCGGCCATTGCCTTGCGATACTGTTGCTCGACGTTTGTTCCGACTGATGCGGGCCACTCTTCCCAGTGGCTTTTGCCAAGAAACGCGGCGGCCGGCTTCTTATTGATACGCGCCGCTTCCCGGTTCACATAGGTGATACGCCAGTCGTGATCGAGAATAATAAACGCATCGCTGATGTTATCGAGCGCGTGGGCCAGGGTGGTGTGGAGCGCGGCATTTACCGCTTGTGCATCGTGCTGCGTGGAATCCGTATACATGGCTTTCTCCTATCGGGATGCCGCCAGTATACTATCGTATGCCGTTTGTTAGAAGGAGGAAAACACACCCGACGTTAAGATGTGTTAAGCATACGTGGGGAGGAAGCTCGCCGGCCACACACCACAAACCAGCGCTAGTGCCGCCGGTTTGTGGTGTGTGGCCAGGTGTTACTCGGCAGCCGGGGTGATCACGATATTACGGTATTCCACCGGGGTATGGTCGCCCTGCAGCATGATCGGCCCCGGTGCGCCTTCATCACTGTCGAGCGCACCGCCGGTGATGCCGGGGATGGCCTGATTGCTGATCACCGTAACGCCATTGACAACCACGGTGACCATCCGCTCGTTCAGGGTGATGTCGAGAGTATTCCTCTCATTGGCACCCTTCGTCACTACTTCGCTCGGTTCGAGGAAGCCGTAGATGCCGCCCTGCAGATGCGAGTTGGGTTCGGCCGGCGGGCCATCAAACCCCTGTACTTCGTAGCGCCCGCGCAGATACACGCCACTATTGCCGCCGGGTGCATAGCGGAATTCCAGGTGCAGCTGAAAATCGGTGAAGTGCTGGTTGGTTACCAGGTTGCCGCCGGTCTTAACGTTTTGCAGGATCCCATCGCTGACCTGCCAGTATTCAGGCCCCTGGATCACCCGCCAGCCCGAGAGATCGCTGCCATTAAAAAGCTGGATCGCCTCACCCCAGCCCGGAACGGTTGCCCGGCGCAACCCCGGCGCACGGCGGCCGCTCCAGGCGGCACGCGTGCCGTCAGGTGCCGTCAGGGTGCCGCTGATCCGATCGCCTTGCACCTGCCCCTCGACCGTCAGATCAGCATCGCCGTGCTCCCACTGTGGCGGGATGGCAAAGCGCAGCCCGTTCTCGTCGACATCAACCCGGGCGATTGGCCGGGCACTGCCATGCCAGCCGACGAACTGGCCGACCAGGGTGCGATGCCCCGAGTAGGTAATTTCGAGCCACGACGGCTGCGCACCGTCGGGCAGATCAACCATCAGATTCCAGCGCCCCATCACCGCTTTCTGTGCGTCTGTGTACGGCATTCTGCTTCCTTCCATGTGACGCTCCCGGGCCACTCCATCGGGCCCCAGGGACATGTCGGAGACAGTGTAGCATGCCTAGACCAGATCGATGATCGCCCCATGGGTGAGCGTCGGGTCGAGGCGGGCGGCAACATGCGGCGCATCGGTCTGGAGCGCAA
>CALLZL010000396.1 GCA_937859575.1 uncultured Chloroflexota bacterium | reverse complement strand
GGACGTTCTACACGGTAGCGCAAAGGGGTCGCCCCCAACGGACACAACAGGGGCAGCGCCGCCCGCAAGAATCGTCATTCCCTCTCCGCCGAGAGATCCTTCGCGGCTGCGCCGCTCAGGATGACATGGCGAGAGCCGGTCGGGGTGTGGGGGCGGTGCCGCCTGCCCGACGGGGGCGCGCCATGGGCGTGGTTAGCGCCAGCCGCGGGCGCGGGTCAACTCATTGCCGAGCAGGCCAAGCAAGACACCATCAGGCCCATGGTCTTCGAAGCGGGCGCGTTCGAACCACTGGACAATCAGCAGCCGGCCGTCGGGCATGCTGGTGATCTGTGCCGGCGTAATCGGGAAGCCAAAGAGTGCGAGGCTTTCGTCGTAGCGTTTGCCGGCAATACCGTCGAGTTCGAGGCCATGACCGGCCCAGTAGCTCAGGAATGGTTCACAGAGGTTGTGGCCGGTTTCGGCAATATAGGCGCATCCTGGCTGCGGGGCTTCCCTGCCGGAGGCAAACCAGTCGATGCCGTTTTGCTGCAGCATGAGATCGCCCATACGGGCGATCTGCACCTGGTAGGGCACCGGGTTCTCGGGGTGATACTCGAAGCGGTGACGTTCGAAATACTGCACCAGATAGTCACGACCATCATCGCTGCGTTCGATAAATTCGCTGCTGATCGGGTAGCCGAAGATCGGCAGGCCACCATGGGTCTCCCAGAAGAATTGAAACGCACCGCGCAGCGTATGGCCGGTAGCCTCGAAGTAGATCCCCTCGCCGGCTGCGGTTCCACGCGTAAAGAAATCACGTGCATCAGGGGCGAACCCAAGATCGAGGAATGCCACTCCGAGTGCCGTGCCATTCACATAGGCGGTTGCCCGTACCTGGGCACCGGCGGGGCCGCTTGCTTCGATCGCATAGTTGCCCGGCGGTAGCTGATCGAAACGGAAGAAGCCATTGGCATCGGGGCGCACCTGCAACCCACCAGCAAGGGTAATAGTCACCATTTCGGCTGGTGCGCCCCGTACCACCCCCTCGATACGCGAACGCATCAGCAATGCCGGGTCGGCCGCGATATCGAGCGCACGGCGTATATTGAGCCGGCCGAAGCCGGTCTCATCGTCGCGCCCAGTTGCGCCGATGTCATCGGCACCCATGCGGATCACATCCGCCAGCTGATCGGGGCTGAGATCGGGGCGCTGCGTCAACACCAGGCCGGCGGCTCCGGCAACCTGCGGGCTGGCGGCCGAGGTGCCGTTTGCCGCACCATACAGATCCCCTTGGGTACGGCTCCAGAGCGTGCTGAAGATCGCTACCCCCGGTGCCGCCAGATCGATAAACCCACCGCTAGTCGAAAAGGTGGCCGGCTGATCAGCCGGCCCAACTGCTGCCACCGCCAGCACATTCGGGTAGGCGGCGGGGTAACTGGGCAGATTACCCTCGGCGCGGCTATTCCCCGACGCAGCAACAATTACGGCACCCCGGGCAACGGCGTAATCTACCGCCTCGCGGATCACGCGGGTGTCTTCGGGGCCGCCCAGGCTCATACTGATCACCCGTGCACCCTGATCGGCCGCCCAGCGGATCCCGGCAGCAATGGTCGCATCATCACCACGCCCGCGCCGGTCGAGCACCTTGACCGGGATGATGGTGCATCCCCAGCAGACACCCGCGATGCCGATGCCATTATCGCCGGCGGCGGCGGCCAGGCCAGCGGTAAATGTGCCATGGCCATCGTCGTCGCGCGGGTCATCATCGCGGTTGAAGAAGTCGTAGCCGGGCAGCAGTTTTTCCTTGAGATCGAGATGGGTTGGCGAGACACCGGTGTCGAGTACGGCGATCGGAATCGCCGCGCCGGTTGTGATCTCCCAGGCGTCGAAGGCGGCAATCGCGGGCAGCGCCCACTGCTCGGCGAGGAGTTCGTCGTTGGGGATGCGCAACTGCCGGCGCATCACATTCGGCTCGGCAAAGATCACCCCCGGCGTCGCGTTCAGCTGCGCGGCCAGAATAGCGGGCGCTGCCTGATCGGTGGTGCGGATGCGGTAGGTGTTGCCGCCAATCGGCAGGGCAGCCGCGCTCGCGGCACGGCGTAGCGCCGCTGCAAGCGCGCCGCCCGAGCTACCGATCACCTGTGCGGTGGGTGTCAGCTGCAGGCTCGGGATCAACCGCACCACCAGCTCGCCGGCCAGCAGCCGATCAGGCGCAGCAGCAGCAGGCTCGGGCGGTGCCAGCAGCATGAGCAGCAGCAGGGTTGCGAGGATGCGTTGATGCATTGATATTCCCACCTATCGCATGATCGCAGCCACCGGCCGCCGAACTTCTGCTAGAATTATACCATCTCGCCTGCGGCGAGCTTTTGTGTGTTTCGGGCATGCTGCGGCGGCAGTAGTAGAGCGACACATACCACGACGCGCCACGGCGCATCTGTTGATAGAGCTACCATGAAGAACCTACTCGACTCATTGAATCCCGAACAGCGTGCGGCAGTGACGGCACCCCTCGGGCCGATCCTGGTGCGCGCCGGAGCCGGCAGTGGGAAGACACGCGTGCTGACGCTGCGGATCGCCTATCTGATCCAGCAGCATGGCATCGCACCGGGGCAGATCCTGGCGCTCACCTTCACCAACAAGGCGGCCCGCGAAATGCGCGATCGGCTTGGCACGCTGCTCGGCAGCCGCCCACGTGGCCTGACGATCGGCACCTTCCATGCGATCTGCATGCGGGTGCTGCGCGCCGACATCGCCGGGCGTATCGGCCACTACACCAGCGATTTTACGATCTATGGCGCCGACGAGCAGCTGCAACTGGCGACGACTGCTCTTGATGCGGCTACCGAACGTGCACCCGAGATCTTCGAGCCACCCGATCTGCTGCGGCGGATCTCGCATGCCAAGAGCCGCCTGCTGACGCCACGCCTGGCACAGCGTTTCGCCCGCACGCCGACTGATGCCTTTGTTGCTGCACGCTCCCGCCACTATCAGCGCGCCCTCGAACAGGCCAATGCACTCGATTTCGACGACCTGATTCTGCTGACGCACCGGCTGTTTGCCGAACATCCCGATGTGTTGGAAGCGTACCAGGATCGCTGGCGGCACGCACTCGTGGATGAGTATCAGGATACCGACGCCGGCCAGCATGCGCTGGTCGAGATGCTGACGCGCCCGCAGCACAACCGGCCCCGTTCGCTCTTTGCCGTCGGCGATGGGATGCAGGCGATCTACGGCTTCCGCAATGCCGATCATACGATTATCAGCCGCTTCCACCAGGATTTCCCCGAGGCCCATGTGATCGAACTGGCAACCAACTACCGCAGCCGGCAGGCGATCCTCGATGCGGCATATGCGATCATCCGCCATAGCCGGGTTGTCGCACCGATGGCGTTGCGGGCCGCCGCCGGCGCACGCAGCCTGACACCACCCGGTGAGCAGAGCATTCGGATCTTCGATGCCCGCGACGGCCGTGATGAGGCCGATCAGGTAGCGCGCAGTATTGCCGATCTGCTCGGCCGCGGTCGCCGCCCACGCGATATTGCCGTTCTGTTCCGCACCCGCCAGATGAGCCGTGGCTTCGAGGCTGCCCTGCGCCACCGGCGCATCCCCTATGATGTGCGCGGCGGCACCGGCTTCTACGATCGGGCGGTGGTGCGTGATGCTCTGGCTTACCTGCGCGCCGCCAACAACCCGGCCGATAACCTCAACCTGTCGCGCATCGCCAACACGCCGGCACGCGGCCTGGGCGCGCAGTCGCTGGCAGCACTCGCCGCCTTTGCGGCCCAGGCCGGTATTCCGCTGAGCGAGGCGCTGCAACGGCCGGATGCATTAGGCACCCTGCCGGCCCGCGCCGCTGGTGGTGCCCGCCAGCTGGCGGCGCTGCTGGCCCGCTGGCGGCGCTTCGCCGGCAGCATGACCCCCGACAACCTGCTGGCCGATGTGCTCGAACAGAGCGGCTATATGGCAGGGCTCGCCGAACGGCTCGAAGGGGATGAACTGGCCGATGCCCGCGCCTACCTCGAAGAGCTCGTCGCCGCCGCCGGCGAACATACAACCCTGGCATCATTCCTGCAAGAGGTCGCCCTCCTCACAAGTAGTGATGACGAAGATGACGAACAGGTCGATCGGGTACAACTGCTGACGATCCATGCCGCCAAAGGGCTCGAATGGCCGATCGTCTTCGTCGTCGGCCTCGAAGAAGGCATACTGCCGCACGAACGCAGCCTGATCAGCAGCGACGGCATCGAAGAAGAGCGCCGGCTCTGCTATGTGGCGCTCACGCGAGCCGCCGAACTGCTCTTCCTCTCGTGGGCAGCCGTGCGCCTGCGTGGCAAACAGGCGCGACCGTCGCGCTTCCTCGGCGAGATCGAAACCTACGGCCGCGAGCGGAGTGGGAGGAGTAGGTTGTCCTCCTGATCGCAGCGAAGCAACTCTTCGCAGAGCGAGAGGAGTTGCATTGCATGCCGGCGTGGATGTCATGGCGAGAGTACGACCACGCAGTTGAAGAGAACGGATACGCCCTGGGGAGATCCTAACCTGCTCGCCTTACTATGTCGTACTGCTATAATGTAAGGTGTCTGTCCTTCACCAACTCAATCGTCGGCGTGTTATAGAAGGAGGCATCAGTGCCGCCGCATACACCAGCGCGTCGTGCGACGCTATTCGTCAGTTGTATTGTCGATCAGATCTACCCGCAGATCGGCATGGCTGCCGCCGAACTCCTCGAACGGCAGGGGGTCGAGGTGCATGTGCCGCGTGGGCTGACCTGTTGCGGGCAGATGGCATTCAATGCCGGCTTTCGCGACCAGGCCTACGAGGTTGCCGGCCGCACAATCGAAGTACTGCGCGGCCAGGGGGATGTCGTGCTGCCCTCGGGATCGTGCGGTGCCATGATGCGCCACCTGTATCACGAACTGTTCCATGGCACACCCCACGCCGCCGCCGCCGAAGAGCTGATCGGCCGTACCTACGAACTGACCGAATACCTGGTTGATGTACTGGGTGTCACCGATGTCGGTGCCCGTTTCGATGGCAAGATTACCTACCACGATGCCTGCCACGGCCTGCGCTTCATGGGGCTGGGCAAACAGGCGCGTACATTACTGGCCAATGTCGCCGGCGCCGAGATCGTGCCGCTGCCGGGGTGCGAGCAGTGCTGCGGCTTCGGCGGGCTGTTTGCCATCAAACAACGTGCCATTTCAGAAGCCATGCTGGCCGACAAACTCGCCGATATCGAGGCCGTCGGCTGCGACCTGGTCGTGACCGGCGATGCAAGTTGCATGACCCAGATCGCCGGTGGCCTGAGCCGCAACGGCTCGCAGGTACGCGCCCGGCATATTGCCGAAGTACTGGCCAATTGCGTCGATGCACGCGGGAGCTGAGCAATGACGACACAGACAATCGCGTTTTTTGAACGCGTCGAGAATGCCATACACGACAGTTCGCTGCAGACGGCGCTCGAACGGGCAACGAATCGTTTCGTTACGAATCGCGCCAATGCGCTGGCACAGGTTGATGATTTCGAAGAACTACGCACGCGTGGCCGGGCCATTCGCGCCGCAGCGCTTTCACGACTCGACGAGATGCTCAGCCGCCTAGCCGCTAATGTCGAACAGCGCGGTGGCCATGTCTTCTGGGCCGAAGATGGTGAGGCAGCGCGCCGTTATATCGTCGAACTCGCCCGCCAGCGCCAGGTGAAGACCATCGTCAAATCAAAATCGATGGCCTCGGAAGAGATCCATCTCAACCATGCCCTCGAAGAAGCCGAGCTTGAGGTTGTCGAAACCGATCTCGGCGAATATATCATTCAGCTTGCCGGCGAGACCCCTTCACACATTATTGCACCCTGCATCCACAAAACCCGCGAGCAGATCAGCGCCCTGTTTCAAGAACACCTCGGCATGCCGCCAACCGACGACATCCCAACGATGACACGCACGGCACGCACCGTGCTGCGGCAGGAGTTTCTGCGGGCCGATATGGGCATTAGCGGCGTGAACTTCGGCGTCGCCAATGAAGGTGCAATTGTGATCGTCGAGAACGAAGGCAATGCACGACTAACCACCACGGCACCCCGGATTCATGTCGCGATCATGGGGATCGAGCGCGTCTGCGAGAACTTCGAGGATCTGGGGGTGCTGCTGCAGTTGCTGGCGCGTTCGGCCACTGGCCAGAAGCTCTCGGTCTATACCTCGATCATCAGCGGGCCACGCCGCGCCGATGAGCCCGACGGGCCGGATGAGTTTCATCTGGTGTTACTCGATAACCGGCGCTCCGAGATTATCGGCGGCGCGTATGCCGAAGCGCTCATGTGCATCCGCTGTGGTGCCTGCCTCAATGCATGCCCGGTCTACCAGTCGATCGGCGGCCATGCGTATGGCGGCGTCTATTCCGGGCCGATCGGCGCCATTCTGACCCCGCTACTGCAACCTGAGCTGGCCGAAGTTCACAAACTGCCGCAGGCGTCAAGCCTGTGCGGTGCCTGCCAGACCGCCTGCCCAGTGAAGATCGCCATCCCCGATATGCTGCTGCGGCTGCGTGCCGATGCGGTTGCCGCCGGCAAGGCGGATGCGATCGAGCAGATCGCCATCGAAGGGTGGAAACAGACTATGAAGAACCCGGTGCTCTATCGCAACGGCGGGAAGCTGGCCTCGATCGGCACTCGTATCCTGGGTGGCAGGCGCGGCCGGATCGGCTGGTTGCCACCACCACTCGATCAGTGGACCAATCAGCGCGACTTCCCCGCCTTCGCTCCGCGTTCGTTCAGCGAATTGTGGGAAGAGCGGAAGAAGCTGGCAGGAGAACAGAAGAACAGGAGAACAGGAGAACAGGAGAACAATAGAACAGGAGAACAATAGAACAAAAGAACAGAAGAACAGAAGAACAGAAGAACAGAAGAACAGAAGAACAGAAGAACA
>CALLZL010000395.1 GCA_937859575.1 uncultured Chloroflexota bacterium | reverse complement strand
ACTCGATGGCTCGCCGTTGGGCGCGGGGGGGGTGGCGGCCCTGCCCCGCCTGCATGTCGCGGCGCGGATCGAGGGATGCCCGGTGACACCGGCGGCGATCCGGGCGGTGATCCACCAGGCCGTCACAGCCGGCAACACCGAGGAAGCAGCAGCATGATAGAACTTTTACTGGCTCTCCTCTTCTATCCCGGTATCGCACTGGGTGTGGTACTTGCTCTGGCAACGGCCATGCTCACCAACCAGCGTCGGCTGCTGCTGGTCTTCCGTAATCGACCCAACTGGCGTAGCCTCGATACCATAGCAGCAATCAGTAGCCTGTTGCTGGCCGGCATCGCCCTGGCGCTTGCACCATGGCCACTACACCCGGCGGCGGCAGATCGTATTATCGGGCAGCCGCTGCTGATCTTCCTGGCACTCGAAGCCGCCTTTCTCGTGCCGGTGCTGACCGCGCTCATCGCGCCGTCGCCAACGGCCGGTCGTGCGGCGATCCGCGAAGCACAGATCGGTATTGCCGGCCGAGTTGTGCTCTGGCTGGCGATCGGTAGCCTGCTCGGCCCGGCTACCGGGTGGGGCAGCGCTCCCGGCGGCAGTGTGCTGCTGGCGATCGCCGTGATTCTGGCACTGCCGGCAGCAATCGGCCATGGCCCATTCGCCGCCGAACGCACGATCTCTCCTGCCGGGGCAGAAGAAGGGCTCGACTCGATCACCACTACCTTGCTCCAGGCGGCAAGGCTATATCGCGCTACAGTAACGACGGCTATCAGTGTGTTGGCCCTTCTGCCGCCGATCGGCGCAGTGCCGGAACTGCTGCTGGCGATCGCTCTCTTCCTGCTGATCACACTCGGCCTGAGCCGAATTGCATCGCTGCCGCGGCTACCGCTGCCGGCAGCATTGCGCTGGTGCTGGTGGCCGGCCCTGGTATGTGCGCTTGGCGGTGTCGTGTGGCTGGGGCTTGCCTGACCATCGCATCTGTTGGCAGGGCGTTGCCCTGCCGGCCGGTAAACGACAGAAGTATGACCAATGACATTAAGTATTGAAATAAACAATCTGCAGAAGGCCTTCGACGGCCAGCTGGTGCTGCAAGATGTTTCGCTGCGGGTTGCACGCGGCACAATCTACGGCGTGCTGGGGCCGAATGGTGCCGGGAAATCAACCCTGCTGCATCTGCTGCTCGGCTTCCTGCGCCCCGATCATGGAACGATCCGCATTCTGGGTCGGCACAACCCGACGGAAGCTCTTGCCCGGATCGGCTACCTGCCCGAGCGAGTGCGCTACCATCTGCACTACAGCGGCCGCGAGTATCTCTACTATCTTGGCGAACTGAGCGGCCTGCGCGGCCGGCGGCTTGCCGCCCGTGTCGAAGATGAGATTGCTCAGGTGGGGCTGCGTGAAGCTGCCGATCGGCCATTACGCGTCTACTCGCGCGGCATGTTGCAACGCATCGGTATTGCCCAGGCACTCCTGCACGAACCGGAACTGTTGCTGATCGACGAACCAACCGGTGGGCTTGATCCGCAGGGGCAGGAACAACTCCTGACCCTGTTACGTGCCCTGCGCAGCCGTGGCCTGACATGCCTCGTCGCAACGCATCAGATCGCCGAAGCCGAGGCGCTCTGCGATCAGGTCGGGATCCTCTTCCACGGCCGGATCGCTACCGAGGTTGTCCTTGATGATCTGCATGATATCGGGCGCAGCGTCACAATTCATACCAGCCGCCTGCCGGCCGATGTGCAGGCCATCCTGGCCGAGTTCGAACCGAATGTGACATATGCCGAGCACGAGGTACGGATCGATGCAAACACTCCTGTGCTTCAAGCCCAAGTGCTGCGGGTCTTGATCGACGCCGGCATCGCGATCGTAACCCTCGAAGGCCAGCGGCGCCCGCTCGAAGAGCTGTATCTACGGATTGTTCATGGCGAATCGATCGAACCGCCGGGTATGCCGCCACCGCGCCTACCGGCCGCCGCGCCAAAGCTCCACCATACCGGCGGCGATACACTTCTGCGTGAATTGTTGACGAATGCCGAGCAACAGGCGACAATCCGCAACGCCAGGCGTTCCACCGAAAATTCCGGCCGGGGATGTGCAGCCACACGCCACTAAACCATTGCCGGCGGACGATAGCGAATCGGAACCGCGACCCTGACACGTATCATCAGCAGAGGCCATACCATGCATACCCTACGGCTGATCTTCCGCTTTGCCGCATTCACCCTGGTGGAATATGTCCGATCCGGCCGAGCGCTGGTTGAAGCGGCGGCGACGATTGCCGTCTATGCGATCTTCTTTCGCCGTCAGGCACTCGATGGTGATCATTTCTTTGCCCTTGCAGCACTGTTTACGCTGGCACTCACCTTCTACACCAGTTCGACGATCCTGGGGCTCGGTGATCGACCACAGGGGTATCTCATCCTTGCCCGCCGTATCGGGCGTACCGGCTACCTGCTTGGGCTCTACCTGGCGATCATCCTGGTAACCGCCGCCGCCTATGGTGCGCTGAGTCTGCTGGTTGCCGCCTTCACACCCGTCGCCGGCCTGGGAGTCGCGGGCTGGTTGCTTGGCTCGCTTCCACTACTGCTGAATATGTTCTTGCTGGCTGCACTGCTGACTCTGATCGCACCCTTCGTGCTCTCTAGCGGCTGGCGGCTGGCACTACTCGGCTTGATCGCCCTCGCTTTTTCAAATAGCCTGCTCGGCGGCTCGGCACTTGCCACACTGCCGACAACTCTGCTTACTACGATTGAAGTGCTGCGCACAATGGCTAGTGCCCCACTCTTGCCGGCCTTCAGCGGCTACGAACTGGCGATCAGCCGTGATTACAGCGGGCCGGCGTTTGTTATTCCACTTGCTCAGCTCTCGCTGACGCTCGGCATACTGGCACTGGCAGTGTATGCGTTTGCGCGCCGTGATCTCATCTTCAGCAGTAACTAACCGCCGTACGAGGCTGTTTCATGCCGATTGAAATCAGGCTGCCGAAACTCGGCGAAAGCATGATCGAAGGAATCATCGGGCGCTGGCTCAAACA
>CALLZL010000394.1 GCA_937859575.1 uncultured Chloroflexota bacterium | reverse complement strand
TACGAGATAAGCTAGTGACTGGAGTTCAGACGTGTGCTCTTCCGATCTCGGCCTTTACGCAACTCGCGCCATTCGGCGGTGCTGCCCGTGCCGCGATACCCCTCGACACCCCGTTCGTCGATTTCGCCGGGCACACAGTGGCGGCCAAACTGCACAAAGTGCTGCTCGGTCAGCTCGCTGCCATCGTCGTAGTGCTCGTCGTCAACATATACGACATGCACATATTCGCTGCCGGGCAGATTGCCCTGCTCGCCACCGTGGGCATGCCACAGAAAATCTTCGAGAACATTAGGCAGCCCTTGTGGCCCGCCGCCAAGCAGCCGCACGGCGTTGCTGTAGCCGCAGTGCAGATGGCATGGCTTGAGCCGCGGATCCGGGCCGGCTAATGGGCTGATGAAACTGCGCTGCACACATTGTGCGATGATGATCGTGATGGTGGGTGTAACGACTGGCGGCATGATGTTACTCCTTTATTGTTGAAATGACACTATTAATGATTAAAAAAAGAAGAGAATCTCGAACAGTTATCCTCGATTAGTGTTAATTGTACACTAAATAAAAACAGCTGTCAAGGGGATGTCTGAGGATCTGTAGGGTGGGCGGCACGTGAGGTGTTCGATTACGCGGAGCGATCCATCGCCGCTGTGCGGCTCAGGATGACATGCAGGCACAGGGCGACGGGAGGAGCTGGATGGCCGCTGAGCGCCGCCGGCGCGACGGATCGCCCCGAGGAGCATGCATAAACCCGGCGGCGTTCTTCGGTCAGAAACAATGGTAAGATACGGGCGATCCGGTATAGCAAAGGAGAAGTCATGCAGATCATCGCACAGGCGGATGACATCGCGCCGGTGATTACGCCAGAGGGAGCTGAGCGACGGGTGTTGAGTTACGGCGGCAGCCTGATGGCAGTACAGTTTCGTTTTGAAGCCGGGGTGACGGCGGCAGTTCACAGCCATCCGCACGAACAGATCGGCTATGTGGTGTCGGGCGATATCGATCTCATCATGGAAGGCCGGCCGACGGTGCGCCTGACGGCCGGAGCCACCTACTATATACCGCCGAATGTACGCCATGGCATTGTGACTCACACACCGGCGGTATTATTCGACTGTTTTACGCCATTTCGCGAGGATTTTCTACCGGCCAGCTAGCGGAAGAGGTGGGTGATGCAGCTGCGATCTCGCTTAGGGTGGGCCGGCCTGGTGCTGCTGCTGCCGCTGATTGCGTGCATTGCGGCACTGGCGGCGTATCTCCGTTTGCCGCCGCCACTCTATACCCACCACGATACGATCGCCTTCACCCTGGCGCGCCACGAAATTCGCTATGCCGATATCGCCTTCGAACAGACCTTCGAAGAGCGCCAGAATGTACGCGTTTTCAGTGCCGGTGTACGTGTGCGCCTGCGTGACGGTCGGATTGCGCATGGTTGGATCGGCTGTGAGAATCGCGAGAGCGATTGCTTTCTCGAACTGCGATCACTTGGGATTCGTGGCGAACGCCTACCGCCGCTCACGCCGCGCCCGGCGATCCCCTGGCTGCTGCAGGCCGAACAGGTATTGAACCGCATGCGCGAACAGGCGCTCCGTCCTTGAGTCAAACCAAATATGGCATGCATCTCCGACACATGCCTGAAGATGCATGCCGGATCGGGTTATGAAGCCTCGGGCAGGCTGTCGAAGTCGGGCGTATCGACGAGGTAGAGATTGCCGTAGCCACTGGTATCGCAGACATACAGGATCTGGCGGCCGTCCGGGCTAAAGCGCGGGTGAACATGCGTGATCTGCACCTGGAACGAGCCACGATGATAGGCAACAACCTTTGGCCCTTCGAAGGCACCGTCGCGGAAGCGCCAGAGCATCAGGCGGGGGTTGGTGCGTGAGCCATCGCCGACCACCAGGCTCAGATCGTTACTATGAAAGTGGGTCGAGTCGGCGGGGAAGGGTGCCTCGACCTTGTCGGTGTTGTCGTAACGGATGCTCCCATAGAACGGCTCGTTGTTAACGCTGTGGCCATGATACCCGATCTGCTCACCGTCGGCGAACCAGTACTCGTGGCCGACGCGCTCACCCTCCGGGCCGGGGCGGATCATCCAGTTTGCGCCGGTGTTGATATCGAGCCCCCAGATCCGGTTATCGACCTGCTGCCAGGGGCCTTCGTGGCAATAGGTGATGATATGCGGCAGCCTGGGGGAGGTATTGACATGGCCGATCCAGTAGTTTTCTTCAAACACTACCTCGGCCTTGCCGCTATCGACATCGATCTTGAGCACCTGTGAGCGCGGCATTGCTTCCCAGTACTCTTTGAAACCGACATAGCCATGCAGCAGGTCGATGGTGAACTTCGACGAGAGATCTTCGTACAGGCCGGTGCAGAGATATTTACCATCGGCCGTGACGTTCGTCATGTTGGTGAGGAAGTTGTCGGGCGCACGGTAGATGCGGCGCTCTTCGAGGGAGTGCAGGTCGAGTGCCACCAGATCGCGCCCATGCCAGAAGTAGACCTCGGCACGTTTCGGATTGACACTGGCGAAAAGGAAAGAGGTTTCGGCCGGCGGCGGTGGCTGGTCGAGGTCGGTCAGCTGGGTGATTTCGCCGCTGGCAAGTTCGATGCTATACAGGTTGACGCGATTGCCGCGCTCAGAGCCGAACAACAGCCGTTTGCCGCCGTCGTACCATCCCGGATTGGTGAAGTACAGGTGGTGGCTGTGGGCTTTGTGGTTGGTGAGCTGGCGGATCGAAAGGCCTGTCTCGTGGTCGGTGATCGTCTTCCATTCGGGTGGCAGTATGGTTCCTTTAGCCATTGGTATTCTCCTTGTCGGATAGATGCGGTGTCATTGCCGCATGACCCTGCCGGGAGCACGGGCATCCTGGCCGCCTGCGCGCACGTTGCGCACGCACCCGGCCATCAACTGTTTTGCACTTCGCTAGAGTCTTCATTGAGTGCCGGTGGTATAGGCACCTGATACACCGCACGTCGCCCTTCCATGTCACTGGTAAAGAGCACCTCGTGGTTACTGTGGCTGAAGACCGGGTGCGGATGGGCGTCCTGGCTCGCCCACGAGCTGCCATGGCGACATAACGGTTGCCAGTCGATCGTCTCACGATCCCAATCGACATCAAAGAGCGCGATCCATTCACCGCCGTCGGGGCGGCCACCGAGCGCCGGGTCACCGCTGGCCACACTGGTGGTAGCGGTTGCTTCGTAGTAGCCATCGCTTACGAGGCGCGTCGCGCTATTGCTGGCCAGGGTGAAGTGGCCGTAGCGCCGAAAGTGCGCTGCGAACGGCACCTCGCTGCGCCGGCTGCCGTCGGGGCGCACGCGACCAAGGAAGCTACGCCCCTGGTTGTGGCCGCCATAGGTGCCGTGATAGAGAATCCAGGAACCGTCATCACTCCAGACCTCGTGGCATACCCAGTCGTTGCGGCTGCGCGGTTCGCCATGCGGGTTTGCCCCTTCCTCGCGCATACAGCGCACCTGCTGCCCATCCCACAGCCAGACGCGCCGGATGCCGCCGTCGTTCGACGGCCATTCGTGGTTAAAGAGGATGACGTCGTTGTTGCCAGGTTGAAACTGCACATGAGTGACCCAACCGCGTTCGATGGTGATGTGCTGCACCTGGAGATCGGAAGA
>CALLZL010000393.1 GCA_937859575.1 uncultured Chloroflexota bacterium | reverse complement strand
CCTCCTTATAATATGCACTTAATCCTGTACCTTCCCATTGATCCTGGTCGCCCGACCATCTGGTCTCGCGGATTGAACCAATCGGGATTCACCCGCCCGGTTATGATCCCGACCTTTCCTTCCACGAGTGACGGAACTGTTGGATGTGATCACTGTCGATCACCAGAAAGCGAGCCACATATGAGATCCTACCCCCCCGAACGAACGCACACTGTCGGACTCTTCGGCCATGGCGGCAGCGGGAAGACGACGCTGACCGAGGCGCTGTTGCTCACCGCCAGGGCTATCTCCCGCGCAGGGCGTGTCGAAGATGGTAATACCGTCAGCGATTACGATCCCGATGAGCAGCGGCGTCGCAATTCAATCAACCTGAGTGTTGCTCCTGTCGAGTGGGAAGGCGACAAGATCAACCTGATCGATGTGCCGGGGTATGCCGATTTTGCCGGCGATGTTGCATCGGCCATGCGGGTGGTCGATGGTGCCATCCTGGTCCTCGACGCAGCGGGCGGCGTCGAGGTCGGTACCGAACTGGCATGGGAAGTTGCCAAAGCTAGTGGTGTGCCGCGCATCATCTTCATCAATAAGATGGATCGCGAGAATGCCAATTTCTTCCGCTGCATCGAGCATGCGCAGGAAGTGCTTGATGATGCCGTCATCCCCATGCAACTGCCGATCGGTTCACAGCGCGAATTCAGCGGCATCGTCTCGTTGCGCCGCCAGCGCGCCTGGCTGATCTCCGATGCCCACGATGGCGGCTTCGTTGAAGCCGATATCCCCGCCGATATGCTGGCACTCGAAGAGGAGTGGCGCGAAAAACTGATCGATAAGATCGCCGCCACCAACGACGACCTGATCGAGAAGTATCTCGAACATGGTGCCGATGCACTTACCGCCGAAGAGCTCCAGCGCGGCCTGCGCGCCGGGATCAGCAACGGCACTATTGTGCCGGTCTTCTGCGGCTCGGCAACTCAGATCGCCGGCATGGCCCAGCTGCTTAACGGCATTCTCGATAGTATCCCCTCGGCAGCACGCAAACCGGTTGCTGCAACCGATCTCACAACCGACAAGCCGGTCAGCGTCAAGCCGGCAGCCGGCGAACCGTTGAGTGCACTGGTTTTCAAAACGCTGATCGATCCATACGGCAAGATCTCGTATGTGCGCGTCTTCAGCGGCCAACTGAATGCCAACTCCACCGTGTACAATCCGCGCACGCGCCGCAGATCGGAAGAGCGTCGTGTAGGGAAAGAGTGTAGATCTCGGTGGTC
>CALLZL010000392.1 GCA_937859575.1 uncultured Chloroflexota bacterium | reverse complement strand
TGCGCGCAAGATGCGCGCGATCCCGGCGATCAACGATATTGCACTTCGCTGTAGGGTAACGGTATACAGGAGGCAATGCTTCCTGGATGAGTTGAGCATGCGGCATAACCTGCCCGCGACGCAAGGTGGAGGATGCATCCTCCACCTTTTGCATATGTACCCTGCAACCACGAAACCAGAGCAGTACTGCGCAGTACAGCGGTCGATTTGGTATAATTGACGCGACATGACGATAGGGATGCAGATATCAACGGTACGAAAGTAGCAACAACACATGTGGCGAAGACTATTCGGGCTCGGGCAGGATGCCCCACGGAATGAAGAAGAAGGGCGTGTTGAGGAAGAGCGGATCGGCCAGGCGACAGAAAAAGCGCGCCGTGGCCTGTTCGGCCAGATCGCCGGCCTCTTCGCCGCCGATGACCCACTTACTGAAGAACTGTGGGATGATCTCGAAGCACTCTTGATCCAGGCCGATGTTGGTGTCGAGACAACCCAGTATCTGGTAAATCGCACTCGCGACCGCTGTAACCGCAATGGTGTTCGGCGGGCCCGCGAGGCGCGTGAGATGCTTAAAGCCGAGATGGTGGGTGTGCTGCAAGAGCAGGCCGGCAAACGCCAGGCCGAAGCCAGGCCATATGTCTTACTGGTGGTTGGCGTCAATGGAGCCGGCAAAACAACCCTGATCGCCAAACTGGCACACCGGCTGAAGCACCAGTTCGGCCGCAGTGTGATGCTCGCCGCCGGCGACACCTTCCGTGCGGCAGCCACCGAGCAACTCGAAACCTGGGCCGGGCGCGTCGGTGTACCGATCATCACCCGTGGCCAGGGGGCAGATCCGGGTGCCGTGGTGTATGATGCCGTCGATGCCGCGCTCGAACAGCATGTCGATGTATTGATTATCGATACTGCCGGCCGGCTGCATGCCAAACTCAACCTGATGCGTGAACTCGAAAAACTACGTAATATCATCCGTCGCCGCATTCCGGATGCACCACACGAGGTATTGCTCGTGATCGATGCCACCACCGGGCAGAATGGTGTTCTGCAGGCCAAATCGTTCATGCAGGCCGTGGAAGTCACCGATGTTGCCGTCACGAAGCTCGACGGCACAGCCAAAGGTGGGATCGCCTTTGCCATTGCGCAGGATATCGAACG
Source organism: uncultured Chloroflexota bacterium (assembly GCA_937859575.1). Classification (GTDB taxonomy): domain Bacteria; phylum Chloroflexota; class Chloroflexia; order Chloroflexales; family Roseiflexaceae; genus CALLZL01. The sequence goes on along the minus strand of CALLZL010000392.1, from coordinate 7,674 downwards.
CCCCATCCGCTATATCGGCACCGGCGAAAAGATGACCGACCTGGCGATGTTCGATTCTCAGGCATTCGTTGAGTCACTCTTTGCCGACGAGCGCGAAAGGTAGGCACCATGTCGTTCGAGATTGTCGTATGCCCGGTGTGCAAGCAGAAACTCGGCTTGCAGGCGTATGTGCTCCCTGGTGATGATCTGGTCTGCGCCAATCAGCACTGCGGCACCACACTGCGGGTCGAATCACGCAGACCGACCAGGATCGCGATTGTTCCGCTTGAAGAGACCTATAATGCCGACAGCCGGCCTGAGTCATATGGCTAGAAACCTGCTGCTTGCACTGTTGGCCGGCCTGCTCGGCGGGTGTATGCTCGTTTCCGGCGAACGAACATCATCGGATATACGCCCCGAGAGCGGCAACCTCGTCAGTAGTTTCATCAGTGCCGACGGCATCAGCGAACACGAACTGGAGATCGGCGATGGGCCGACACGCCTTGATGTGATTGTAATCGTTGAAGCAGCGCAGGGGGTTGTGCGGCTTGATCTGTTCGATCCGGAAGGCTCGCCGGTGATGATCGTCGAATCGCGGCCGAATGAGTCAGTCACCGCGACCGGTGCGGTCGTCATCGATGCTCAGGGCATTCTGCATTACCGTGTTGTCACGCGTAGTGCTCGTGGTGGAAGTTATCAGATCCTGTATCAACGTGCCGCCGGCCCGCCGACCCCAACAGTGCCTGCGCCCTAACGGAGCCTGACCATGGCCTATACCAAAACCGATATTCTGCGGCTCGTCGAAGAGCAGCATGTTGAGTTTATCAGCTTGCAGTTCACCGATATTGTCGGCGGTGTCAAGAATGTGACGATCCCGGTTGCCGAACTGCCTGCCTGCCTCGACCATGGCGTCTGGTTTGATGGATCGGCCATCGAGGGGTTTGCCCGGATCGCCGAGAGCGATATGTACCTCGTGCCCGACTGCACCACCTATGCGATCATCCCGTGGGATGAAGGCTCGGGCTTCAGTACAGCACGCCTGATCTGTGATGTCTATAGCCCCGATGGCCGCCCATTCGTCGGCGATCCGCGGTATGTGCTCAAGCGCGCAGTAGAAGACGCCGCGACCATGGGGGTGGTGTATCACGTAAGCCCCGAGATGGAGTTCTTTCTGCTGCGCATGGGGGCCGATGGCCGGCCGGCATTGGTTCCGCACGACCGCGCCAGCTATTTTGATGCAACCACCGACGCTGCCACCCGTATGCGGCGCCGCATGATCCGTGCACTCGGTGCTTTCGGTATTGCCGTCGAAACCACCCATCACGAAGTGGCACTCGGCCAGCACGAGATCGATCTGCGCTATGGGCCGGCACTTGAGCTTGCCGATAATGTCGTTACGTTTCGCAGTACGCTCAAGGCGGTCGCACAGCAGCAGGATCTCTATGCAACCTTTATGCCCAAGCCGCTCGCCGGCATGAACGGCAATGGCATGCATGTACACCAGAGCCTGAGCGACATGCACGGCAACAACCTGTTCTTCCACGGCGAAGATCCCTATCTGCTGTCGCCCATGGCACGCCATTTCGTAGCCGGATTGCTGGCGCATGCCCGCGGCATGAGTGCTATCCTGGCCCCGCTTGTCAATTCGTACAAACGGCTGGTACCGGGGTATGAAGCCCCCATATACTTGACATGGGGGCGCACCAATCGTGCTGCACTGGTTCGCGTACCGCGTATTAATGCCGGCCGGCCACATACGGCACGCGTCGAGTTACGCTGCCCCGATCCGGCGTCGAATCCATACCTGGCCTTTAGTGTCATGCTGGCGGCCGGGCTCGACGGCATCCGGCGTGAACTCCATCTGCCGCCACCGACCGAAGAGGATCTCTTCCAGGTCGATCCGCGAGCACGGCAGTTTGATGTCTTACCCGAATCACTCGGAGCAGCCCTGATCGAACTGCAACGCGACGAAGTCGTCTGTGATGCGCTTGGGCCATATGTGCTCGAACGCTTTCTTGAGGCACGTACCCGCGAATGGCAAGAGTATAGCGCCTCGGTCAGCCAGTGGGAAATCGAGCGCTACCTGCCTGCCTATTAAGGAGGATCTGTGGCCGAAACGGCACAGCCATTCGATTCCCAACCTGGCATGCGCCCTGAGGCGAGTGCCTGGATCATGCTGGTCGGCTTCTTTGCCCTGTTCTGCACGATTGTGGCGGTGCTCGGCATTGCCGGATGGCGCTACTATACCAGTGCCACCATTGCCATCGACGGATCGTTGCTGCGCAGCCATGTCAACGCCGGGGTCGTCATCCAATCACGCGGCCAGCTTGTCGGCACCAGCATCGAACGGCTACCGGCCGAAAGCGATCCATGCCCCGGCGAAGCTGATATCTGTAGCCCGGTTAACGAAGGCGACAGTATCAAAACCAAGCCGGAGGCCGGTTATGGGCCGGTCGCATCTCTGATCTTGCCCGACACCAGTCAGATCGACTTCTGGGCGCATCCTGCCGGCGGCGATCTGGTGATCGAGTCGATCCGTGGCTCGGCATGGACCTACGAACACCAGGAGGTGCGGCTGCAGCAGATTGCCGGGTATGTACGCTATGATATCGCCGATACCCAGCCATATGCCGATGTCGATTATCTGGTTGATCTCGGCAATGGAATACTGGTACAACTTGCACCGGGCGGTAGCTATAGCATCAACATGCCACAGCCCCACGAACAGTCGTTGCAGCCAGTTACGACCAACGGTTTGCCGCTCTATGCCGAGGTTGCAGTGCGTGATGCCGGCCGGGCGATTATTGAAAATGGCGGCCGGCGGATCTCGCTTGCACCCGATCAATTAGTGCAGATCACCGCCGATGGTAGCCTTTCGATGCCGCAGCCGGCCGCATGGCAACTGATCGCCGATGCCGACTTCGAACAGTTTGACGAGCAGAATCAGTATAATACCGGCTCGCTGACATGGCGGCGTGCCTGGAACTGGGACGTGCCGAACATGACCGACGCGGAGAAAAACGGCCGCTTTATGGTCGTTCGTGGCTGCCGCCCCGAAACTCCCGATCTCTGCACCCCGGAAGAACAGGTCAATATCGGCCAGTTCCGCCGCGACGGCGGCCAGACACGGCCTTTTACGGTCGGGATCGAGCAGACACTTGATGTCGATGTCTCGGAATTCAGGTCATTGCGCCTGACCGGCTGGGTACGGGTGCTGACGCAGACGGTCGCACTGACCGGTATCGCCGGCTCGGAATGCCCTATGATGATTCAGCTGGTCTATAAGCTCACCAGCCCAACCGACCAGCAGGAGAACCGTTACTTCTGCATGTATACCACCACCGATCCGAAGCTTGCCATTCCGCAGGATGTCGGTCAGATCCGCTACCGCTCGGTGCCGCTCTTCCAATGGTATCGGCTTGATGTTGAACTACGCGACGACTCGCTGATGCAACAGGCGCGCTATATTCAGCAGGTGCGGGTCGAGGCACGCGGCCACGACTATCTGGTAGAGTTTAGCGGGCTCTCACTCACCGGGATCCAGTGACATGATCTATACCGGGGTCGATCTGATCGAAATCGAGCGTATCGGCACAGCAATCGAACGCTGGGGCGATCGGTTCCTGCTGCGGGTCTATAGTGCCGAAGAGCTTGTACGCTACCGTGATCGCCTGCCGTCGCTGGCTGCGCGCTGGGCTGCGAAAGAGGCCTGTGCCAAACTGTTGGGGGTCGGGTTACGCGGCCTCGGTGCCGGCGAGCAGCTTGCGGCGATCACCCTGACCGATATCGAGACACTTGCGGATTCCTATGGCCGGCCGCAGCTGCGGCTGCATCGTGGTGCCGCAGCCCGTGCCGAGACGCTCGGTATTGCCCATCTCTCGGTCAGTATCTCTCATACCCATGCCTATGCCGTCGCGTTTGTCGTCGGTATGGGCACCGGATACATGGCCTGATATCCAACCGCTCTGCCTTCGGGCACAGCAGCATACCCCGCATCAGCTGTGCCGCCTCGGCTGCCCGCCGACCATCTGAAAGGTGCCATGCATGACTGATCGCTTGTTGATCGCCGGCGCATTGCTGCGTGCCGGCGCAATTCAGCTGCGCCCCGACGATCCCTTTACCTTTGCCTCCGGATTGCGCTCGCCGATCTATTGCGACAATCGGCTTATGATCGGGGCTATTGCCGAGCGTGAACTGCTGGTGGCCGGCTTTACCGCCGCCGTCGGCCGTGCGACGGTGGTGGCCGGTACTGCCACCGCCGGGATTCCATGGGCCGCTTGGGTGGCCTGGCAATCGCACCTGCCGCTCGCCTATGTACGGGGCAGCGCCAAGGGGCATGGGCGTGGCCGCCAGATCGAAGGCGCACCTGTTGCCGGGCAACAGATCATGCTGATTGAAGATACGATCAGCACCGGCGAGAGTGCGCTGAATGCTGCGGCAGCCCTGCGCAACGAGCAGGCGATCCTGACCGAATGCGTCTGTATCTTCACATGGGGTTGGCCGGCAACGACGGCAGCCTTCGCAGCTGCTGATATTCCGCTACGCGCACTGGCTAATCTTGATGATCTGCTGCAGGTTGCCGTGAACGATGGCTTTATTGCACGCGATCAGCAGCGGTTGATCGAACGCTGGGCCGCCGATCCACACGGCTGGCAGGGATAGTCATTCTATACAAAACTATTTGACCATCGGCATGTTTCGACGTATAGTAGCGCTGTTCGTATCAACAAAATATACAAAATGACCTGCCGGTAAAGGGATACACCTATGCTACTGACACCCCGCGAGCAGGAAAAGCTCATGATTTATGTCGTCGCCGATCTGGCGCGACGGCGGCGCGCACGTGGTTTGCGGTTGAATGTAGCCGAAGCCACGGCATTGATTGCTGAGGCACTGCTCGAAGGTGCCCGCGACGGCCGCACGGTCGTCGAGTTGATGGAACTAGGCCGGCATGTACTCACCCGCGATGATGTCATGGAAGAAGTACCGTCGATGTTGCCGGTTGTACAGGTTGAAGCGACCTTCCCCGATGGAACAAAGTTGATCTCGTGCCACGATCCGATTGTTTGAACGGAGGCATCAATGGCTGGCAGTAGTGATCGTTACCTTCTGGCAGATGAGCCGATCGAGATAAATGCCGGCCGCCGCACGGTGCGGATCACCGTCAGCAATACGGCGGATCGACCGATCCAGGTCGGTTCACATGCCCATTTCTTCGAAGTCAACCGTGCACTCCACTTCGATCGCGAACAGGCGCTCGGCATGCGGCTCAATATTGCTGCCGGCCTGGCGATCCGTTTCGAACCCGGCGATACCCGTGATGTCGAACTCGTCGCACTCGGCGGAACACAACGCGCCGTCGGCTTTAACGGGTTAGTCAACGGCAGTACCGTGACGACGGCCGGCCGGCGTGCGGCACTGCGCCGCGCACGTGAGCAAGGTTTCAGCACCGAAGATTGAGGAGGCGCATATGGCGCAGATATCACGTCGGCAGTATGCCGCGCTCTATGGCCCAACCGTCGGTGATCGGGTTCGCCTGGCCGATACGCGTCTGCTGATCGAGATCGAGCGCGATCTGCTGACCCATGGCGACGAAGCAGTGTTTGGCGGTGGCAAGACGATCCGCGACGGCATGGCGCAGAGTAGCCTCACGAGCCGTGGTGGTGCGCTTGATCTGGTGATCACTAATGTGATTGTGCTCGACGCCATACTTGGCGTTGTGAAGGCCGATATTGGTATCAAGAACGGCCGGATCGCCGGTATCGGCAAGGCGGGTAATCCCGATACCATGGATGGTGTGCTGCCGCAGATGGTGATCGGCCCCGGTACCGAAGTAATCGCCGGCGAACACCTGATCGCCACCGCCGGTGCAATCGATAGCCATATCCATATGATCGCACCACAGCAGGTCTATGAAGCGATCTCGAATGGAGTCACAACCATGATCGGTGGTGGCACCGGCCCGGCCGACGGCACCAATGCCACTACATGCACCCCCGGCCCATGGTATATCGCCCGCATGCTTGAAGCTGCCGAGGCGCTGCCGGTCAACTGGGGGTTGCTTGGCAAAGGTAACTCAAGCCGCGCTGATGCGCTGCGCGAACAGATCGAGGCCGGAGCCTGCGGCCTGAAAGATCATGAAGATTGGGGAACCACGCCCGCAGTGATCGACTGCTCGCTGCGTGTAGTGGATGAATATGATGTTCAGCTCGCCATTCATACCGATACGCTGAACGAAAGCGGCTTTGTTGAAGACACGATTGCCGCCATCGATGGCCGTACCATTCATACCTATCATACCGAGGGTGCCGGTGGCGGCCATGCTCCGGATATCATCAAGATTGCGGCACTACCCAACATTCTGCCCTCTTCTACCAACCCGACCCGCCCGTATACGATCAATACACTGGCCGAACATCTCGACATGCTGATCGTCTGCCATCACCTCAACCCCGCAATTGCCGAGGATGTCGCCTTTGCTGAAAGTCGCATCCGCGCCGAGACGATCGCAGCTGAAGATGTGCTGCACGACATGGGCGTGATCTCGATGTATTCTTCCGACTCACAGGCCATGGGTCGGGTGGGCGAAGTCGTCACTCGTGCCATCCAGACGGCCGACAAGATGCTGGTGCAGCGGGGCCGCCTGCCGGATGAACGCGGCGAGAACGATAATCAGCGCGTGCTGCGCTATCTGGCAAAACTGACCATCAACCCGGCGCGCGCCCATGGCATTGCGCACGAAGTCGGTTCGCTCGAAATCGGTAAACTGGCCGATATTGTGCTGTGGGATCCGGCCTATTTCGGCGCCAAACCCAAACTGATCATCAAGGGCGGCATGATCGCCTGGGCGCCAATGGGCGATCCGAATGCTTCGATCCCGACACCGCAGCCGGTTTTCTATCGACCGATGTTCGGTGCCCTCGGCCGCACAATCGGCAGTACATGCGTCAATTTCATGTCGCAGGCAGCCATCGACCTCGGTGTTCCCGAGCGCTTGAACCTGACGCGCCGCGCCGTGGCCGTGCGTAACTGCCGGACCGTCGGCAAGAAAGACATGGTGCGGAATAGCGCAACCCCTCAGATCGATGTTGATCCCGAAACCTATCAGGTGCGGGTCGATGGGGTGATCGCAACATGTGAACCAGCCGAGCGCCTGCCGCTGACACAGCTCTATTACATTGTATAAGGCATGCCATGCGAATTCGTCATCTGACAGCCGCCGCAAATGTTGATCCTGATGGGTTTCTGATCGACCCGCTGCTGGTCCGCCATGGAATACTGGTCGCCGGCCGGATTGCTGCTCTGGCCGGCCCGATCGACCCGCAGACCCATCTGAACCTCGCGTTTGCCGAGCATCATCTCGACGACTGCCTGGTCGCCGAGGCGCTGGTTGAGGGAGCCCTCCTGGTGCGCCAAGCCGATCGATTTGCCACGGCAGCAGCCCGGCCGGCAGCCTACTGCGATTACGGGCGCGTCGATACAGCTGCGCGCCGTAGCGCTTGGCAGCAGGTACGAGCCGCACATCCGGCGAAACACCAATGACAACAACCAGTGTGCCTGGTTTGCTGGCAATGCTGCAACTCAGCGATTCCTTCTTTCCCAGCGGCATGTACACGCAATCGCACGGCCTCGAAACGCTGATCGCCGATGGCTATGAGGGGGCAGCCGCCCTTGGCGAACTGTTGGAATGCTACA
>CALLZL010000391.1 GCA_937859575.1 uncultured Chloroflexota bacterium | reverse complement strand
AGCGGTGAACACGTCGGTGCCGATCTCCCGCGCCACACTGACCGGTATATGCACAATCTTTCCGTCAAGTCGCAACTCAACCTTTGGCTCGCCTGTCGCAGCGGACACCAGTGAGGCAACCGCGAATGTCGCCTTTTCCGTAACCGCAGACTTCGCCACCAGATCGTCGATAAGCGTTGCCGCAATGGTGAGCAGTGCCTTCAAGTTTGGGTTCCTCGCGGCTGCCGTCCGCAGCCTGGCGCTTACGCCGGCTGCAGTCCCCAGATCGTCGTTCGGGATTGTCTGCATTTTCGTATTCCTTTCTTCTAATTTTATTGGATACTTTTATCCAGTCTTTCCGCTTTGCCCCACATACAATGTGGCTTTGGCAGTTCCCATCCTTCTGACTGATAGGTTTCCACGGCAAGTTCAAGCGCTATCTCCAATTCTGTCATAGCTTTCTCCCTTGTATCCCCAATACCAGAGAGGCCAGGAAACTCTGGCGACAGCGCAACATAGGCTTCATCGTCTTCACTCCACACAATGATGTAGCGATATCTGTCCATTAGCTGATCTCATTTCTCTATGCGAGTAGGAATGCCTGTTATGAACCATTGCTTGATTTTCGCAACATCATCAGCATCTAATGCAAACCACTCGCCACGACGACGACAATGCTGAAAATGCGCGTGCAGGTTTCGCTCATTTGCTTCAGCATATGCTACGATACGATAAGCAATTAATACAATAGAATGAGGATTCCCTGATTGCATACTGCGAATCCGTTGCTGAACATCTTGAGTGATGCCTATTTTATATAGGCCAGCGCTTTCGAAAAGATAAAGATATAGTAGTCGCCCATCATTCCCAGGGCGATGTAGATAACCACTCAAAGCTGTCAACATCGCACAAAACTTGTATTCCCAATGATTGATCGTTGTTGCTGTACAAGGCATGTCAGCAATGGCGGTATCAGCATATTCTTGTGCCATTCGAGCTCGTCCAATCATAATGTCTATTTCTTTGCGAGTTGCTAATTCAGTTGTGTCTACCACTGTTGAAATGAGTGCGCGACATTCAGTTTCTGACGTGCCAAATTTTGTCACTAAGCTTCCTACTATCGCCTGCACTAATTCATATATTGGATCTGGTGGGTGTTTCCTAGCATCTCGTATCAGGCAACCCAAATTATCGGCCACAGTAGGTGGAACTTTTCGTCCTTTTGTCATGCCAATCCTCACTCAATAAAGGGGGCTGCATATGTCCCCTCTTTGCTCTTGGAATCATGTCGCGGTCCCCAGATCGTCGTTCCCTTTCTATTGCTGGCCCTCTGTGTCTTGCAGCCTCCGCGCATGCAGGAATGCACGGCATACCGCCATTTGCATGCTTTCTTCGCCAAAGGACGCCGCAAACATCGACGAAATCCGCCCAACTCCCCAACCCCATTCCAGCGCACACCGCCACGGCCTCGGCGAGTCCAGATCGTTTGTCAGTTTGTAGATCCGCAAACCGTGCAAACTGCGCATCTGGTCAATCAAAACGAGCATTGCTGATGGGTCAGTGGAATAGCACGGCGGCTCGTCGGCACGCCTCGACGGTGGTGGGCGCAAACTGCAGGAGGTGGTGGTACAGCCCGCAGAGCCCTCCGGCTCAATGGCCCAACCGCACACACCACAGCGCGACTCAGGCCATGCGTGGCCGAGCGCAGCGTGTACGGCTGCATCGATCTCTGCGCCGGCTGTGTAGTCTTTGATCTTCACGCAGCACGCTCCTCGACGCTTCTCCGCTGCGCCAGCAGTGCAAGGTCATAGTAGATGTCATTGCCGGTCACTTCATTGCCCAGGCACGTCCATCCTGCGTGTGCTCGACGCGCAAACAGTTCCAAGTACGGGCCAGGCACCAGGCGCTCAATGCGCGCATGCACAACCTCTGGCTTCTCGCTATGGCGCATTCGTCCGAACGTCTCGACGACCTGCGGCACATCACGCGCCTGGCGCCGTACCGCCCCGCGAGTGAACAACAACACTGGCTCCGTATTCGCTCGCGTCCAATAGCCGAGACCAGTCGCCGGCTTTCCGTTCGCGGTGCGCTTTACCCAGGTGAACGCCTCGGTCTTGTATGACCATCGCAACTTCTTCTTTGGCTGGCGCTCGTTCCACGCATCGACCATCGAAAACGCCTGATGCTGACTCGGGCGACAGGCCCACACGAACAACGCACAGTCATTAGCAGCGACCAGGTCAAGCTGCTCACCGAACGCATGCAACTCTTCCCAACCCATCGTCGAGTAATGCGACTCGGCGCTGCGACCACTGCCGGTTGCCTTGCTCCACACGCGAAACGGCCACGGGAAGTCGACCAGTATCGCCTGATACCATCCTGTCGTTACGTGGCTCATAGCGTTCCTGCGCGCTCTGGTCGCCAGTCCCTGCCGCCATACTCCTCGCGACGTTCGCGGATCTTCTGCAAGGCAAAGACCAGAGCGTCGTCTACTGTTTCGGCTGGCGTTCCGATTTGATAGTACGCATCGTCGTCGCAGTCATACGCGCTCTCGCCTTTGCCGGGTATCGGAATACCAGTTTCGCTGATAACACTGGCAGTCGTCGTCATTCGCCGCGAACCAGCCAACCGCGACCGCTGCCGTACGCGCCACGTGATTTCGACTGTGACCGGATAATCTCCTTCGGGAAGATGAAGCGTAGCTGTGTGCGTCTCTACGTGTTCTACGTGCGATGTTAAGCGACCAAATAGCCAATCGACCACATGCCACACCGGAGAGCGCCAGTGCGACCGAGCATCCCAAATCGGTACATGACTGCCGCTCTCGTGCAGATCGCACCAGAGCTTCCACCAGACCGCACCGTTGTGCCACGACACCGCGAGTTCACGCGCAGATGGGTATTTCTGGCCGGTGTTGCGCATACGAGATCGCAGCCAACGCGGGACAACACGCTCGGCGCTCACATACACACCAAACCACGGCACGCGCATTGAGATTGTCACCCCGTCTTCGCCGTCGCCATCGCCGACGACAACGCCACCACCGATGCTGTGTTGCGGCGCAAACAAGTGCCACTCTATGTCGAGAGTGGTGAGATGCTGCGCACGAACGTTTCCCGGCGCGTCGGGATTGCCGCGCCACACACTGATGGAGCCACGACCATGGTTCCCCCTGCGGCGATCGTCAAATCGCTGCTTCCAGGTATGCCAGTATAGCCCGAATATCGACCTCATTTCGACCGCTCCTCTCTGACGCGCTTCGCCAGTGCGACGATGGCATCAACGGGCGTATCTCCAGCACATTCGATAGCGCTCATCGCCGTGATCCACTGTCGAGCGTGCCATGTGCCATCACTACGAAACACCTCGTATGGCGCACCCTTCTGCATACTGAAGATCGTCTCTGCCAATTCCTCGACGCGCTGCAGCGCCTTGTTACGTGTGTCGAGCAGCGTGTTAAGCGTCTCGCACAGCGCTGCTGCCTGACTCGGCTTGTGACACGATGCGACCACATTGCCGTTCTCCGAATCGATGACCCGATGGCGCCTGATACCCCCAATCATGTAGCGCGGCTCACTCACGACTGACCTCCCCGCATCTTCCTAGCCAGCGCGATGATCGCGACGGCCAGCCGATTGTGACCCGCCCTCGCATCCTCGCTGGTTGCGCTCCAGCCGTCAGCCCACTCCACCAACCCGTAGACACCGCCGAACTCCTCAAGTTTCGTAATCGCATCCGCCAACTCTGCCGCCTCGCAGATGCACTCTGCATCCACAGGGTTCGTCGCAATCGTGACTACGCGCCCCTGTGCGTTCGTAATCACACATTGGTTGTTCTGCGGATGCGGAGCGCTCGCACGCCACGGCCTGGCTGATGGCTCAGTCATTGGTTGACACCTCTCCTGCTCCTCGTGGCTCTTCGATCTGCGGCTTCGCTGCGAACTCTATGGCGGCAATGAGTTGCTGCCGAGCCGACTCCCAATCACCTCCGAAACAGAGTTCTTCGATCGCCATGCGCGCTGCTGCAATGAGGCGTTGTTGTTTCTCCTCGTAGTCATTGAGGAAGTCACAGACGCGCCAGGCCTCCGCACCAGTGTTGCATGTGGCAATCGTGACGATTGGTGTGCCATGCATGTCATAGATAGCGCCGTCAGACGCATGGAGGTAGCGTGGCTCACTCATTGGCTGTCACCTTTCCCCGATCGATAGCTATCTTTCGCAACGCGATCCTCGCAGCCACGGCAAACATTGGATTCTTATACTGCGTGCCGCTGAGAAGTTCTTCCTGCATACCATCCAGCACATCCGCAACTGCCGTTTCGTAGGCTTCCATGCGCTGCTCCCGATCGCGCACTTGCGCCTCCAGTTCCGCTATCTCCTTGCGCAGCCGTGCGTTCTGCGTGGCAGGGCTCTCGCCGTTCAACCACTGGATCGTCACGCGAACGGCTCGACCCTGTGTGTGTCGCACACTCGGCAGCATCTCAAACTGGATATAGTTCTCGGCATTGTTCGCCTCCAGTAACCCGGTAGCCTGATCGACGAGGAACATCAGATCAGGCGCAACCACGAGCATTTCCCATCCGTCCTGGTTGATACTGGCCTTCCGTAACTCCACGCCGGTTTCGCGCCGACATGCCTTCGCTGCTTCTTCTTGGCGTCTATCAAGCCACCAGTACGCCAGCCGATCAATAAGGTTGGGCATGCCGGCCTCCCTCACGAACTGTCTGCAAGCGACGATGCAAACTCGGCGCACGCTGCATCCAATGCAGCATCGAAACCGAACGGCTGCCTGTAGATCGGCCTCCAAATCGCAGTCGGCCTACGCTCCGCAATCGGTCTGTGCGCCTCGACAGATACGCCGATCTCCGTACCGGCCAATGCCGTAAGCTGCTCCAACCGGCTCTCGATCTGGGCGCTCAATCCTGCCGGCCCCTCGATCGTGCGCCCATCGAGCCACTCCGACAGCCACGAATCCAGCAA
>CALLZL010000390.1 GCA_937859575.1 uncultured Chloroflexota bacterium | reverse complement strand
ACTATCAGCGGGTTGATATCGATTGAATCGAGGGTTTCGCGCAGCTGCCAGGCCAGCTGCGACAGCGTGGTGATCACATGTGCCAATGCCTCGCGATCGCATGGCGGCGCGCCACGCCAGCCGGCCAGTATAGTTGCCGCCCGGGTTTCGTCGATCATGGCCTGCGCTTCGGCAACATCGAATGGTGCCGCACGCATGGCCCAATCATCAAGCATCTCGACCAGCGTCCCACCCAGACCAAACACCACCACCGGCCCCAGGCCGGGATGGTTAGCCACACCCAGCAGCGTCTCGACCCCGCCGGAGATCATCTCTTGCACCAGCACCCCTGCAATCCGGGCATTCGGCATCCAGCTGTATGCACGTTTCAGCAGGCTGTGAAAGGCATGCTCAACCGCCGCACGGTCGGCAAGGTTCAGAAGCACACCTCCTGCTTCGGTTTTATGGGCAATATCCGGCGAGTCGATCTTGAGTGCCACCGGGTAGCCGATCTGCTCGGCGGCGATGACCGCTTCGGCAGCGGTACCCGCCAGTATTTCGCGGCAGACCGGCAGGCCGGCTGCGGCAAGCAGCCCCTTTGCCGCTCGTTCGCCGAGTATCGGCTGTGGCGTGTCGTGCAACAGTTTGCGGATCTCCGGCGCGAGCGGCCGCTGGTGCGAATCCGGCACGAATGGCCGTAGTTGGGCGATACGCTGCCAGTGGGCCAATGCCTGTATCGCTTCGCGCATACCCATGAGGAGCGGCACACCGGCAGCCTGCATATCGGCAATGATCTGCGGATCATAAGCACCCGACGAAACTGAAAAGGCCACATGTGGGATCTGGTGGCGTGCATGGCTTGCCGCAAGTTCCCTGCACATCTCCTGATACAATGCCCGGCTCACCGGATCGCCGCCGATGGGGGTATTCAACGCCAATGCCACCATGCCGACGGCCGGATCGCCGCAGAGGGTCGCGAGTGTGCGGGGAAGGAGGGTTGGATCCTCGCCAATCGCACCCGTCAGATCGAGTGGGTTATTGGGAGTTGCGAAGGGAGGGAGGATGGCACGCAGTTGTGTGATGGTAGCAGCATCAAGTGAGGCAAGCTTCAGGCCGGCCGCTTGCGCCATATCGGCTGCCATGCCACAGGTTCCCCCCGAAATCGAGACGATCGCTGCGCCATGAGATGCGGGATCCGGCAGCGTACATAACAGCTCGGCAGTTTCGATCAACTCATCGAGATCCGCCACGCGCACAATACCGATCTGGCGAAACAGCGCATCATAGACAGCATCCGGGCCAGTCAGCGCACCGGTATGCGCCAGGGCGGCGCGCTGCGCCAGGGCAGAACGCCCGGTCTTCAACACGAGCAGCCGTTTGCCGTTGCCGATTGCCCGGCGGGCCGCCGCAAAGAAGCGTGCCGGTGAGGCGATTCCCTCGATGAAGCAGGCGATCACGCGGGTATGTCGATCATCGGCCAGGGCATTGATATAGTCGGCCAGTTCGACAACCGCCTCGTTGCCGGTGGTGATAATGAAGCTGTAGCCGCTGCTGCGTAGCGCCACCGGATCCATTGCGGCATGGGTGAGCGCCCCGCTCTGGAACAGCAGTGCAATCGGGCCGGGGCGCAACGGTTCGGTAAGCGCCCCACCGTATGCGGCAAAACGGCCGTGGATATTGGCGATGCCATAACAGTTTGGGCCACACACCGCGATCCCATGCTCAAATGCGATACGGCGCAGTTCAGCCTGGATGGCGGCACCGGCCGCACCAACTTCGGCAAAACCACTGGCGACGAAGAGCGCGGCACGTATGCGCTTCGCGGCACATTCCTGCATGACTCGCACCGCATGGCCGGCGCCGAGTGCGACCGCCACGAAATCGACCGGGGCCGGGATTGCCGCGAGCGATGGATAGGCCGGCAAACCACGGATTTCGTCGTACTTCGGGTTAACCGGGTAGATCGGGCCGTCGAAGCCATAGCGCAGCAGCTGCTCGTGGATCCAGCCGCCACGCCCGCTGCCCGGCGTGGCACCTACAATCGCCACCGACGAAGGGCGCAGCAGCGCCTGGATCGACTCTGCTGGAAGTGCTGCCGTCACCGTTGCCTCCTTCTGTTGCGTGCGGTGTCTGTGCCATTGTACACGGGCTTGTGGGTTTCAGGTAGAGATGGCCCGGCGGGCCGGCTCTACCGCCGGCGCGACGGATCGCTGCGAGCATCGGGAGGGGTGGTTCTTGCGGGCGGCGGCGCCCTGGTAACTCCAACGGGGGCGAC
>CALLZL010000389.1 GCA_937859575.1 uncultured Chloroflexota bacterium | reverse complement strand
CGCGCTCTGACAACGTCGCGAATAGTAGCACATCCCAACGCCCCTGTCAAGGAGAAATTTCTCCAATTCAGCCCTTTACATATTCGAACATACGTGCTATTATTGATGTTATCCGAATGATTGCCCAAGGCATGAAATGTTAGCTGATTACTCATAGGGACGAGCAGGCGCGATATCGGATGTACGAGGAGGAACCATATGTTTCAGCGGCTTGACGAATTGAAGACCGGCAGTCTATATATTCTGACCGGCCAAGCGGGTGCGGGGAAATCGCATCTTGCGACAAGTGCCCGACGATCCGGAACGCTCTGGGTACTTGATACCGAGGGAGCGGCTCAAAATCTTACTGGGAAGCCGGGGATACATCGGCGCATTCAAGTCATGCAATCGCTTTCGTTGCGGGCTCTGGTTGACGCCATGCAAGAACTGGTAAAGATCGGCAAGCCAGGGGATACGGTTGTGCTTGACTCAATATCCAAAGTATTTCAGGCGATGCGCGCCCATGCACAGCGGCGTGCCGGAGCTGAGACGGATCGCAAGACTACACTGCATTTCGACGAGCATGCGTCCGTCAATCGCAACATGCAGGCTGTTTACACCGGATTGACCGAGCTGAAGCAGGCAGGTATGCACGTTATCATCATTGGGCATCTGGCACGGAAATATCGTGCGCAGGATGATGGTGGCCTTGAAGATGAAGGATTGCGAGTGCTAGCCGATGAGCAGATCGCCTATGAAGCCGATGCCATTCTGCTGGTTGAACGTGAGGGGGATGAGCGGACTGTGACTCCGATTATCAAACCGCCCCGACCATCACACCTGAAGCATGGCAAACGTTACCCCGCCACACTTGCCGTCCTCTACCCGGATCTGGTTGCCGAACAGGAACCGCGAAGCAAGCGCAAGGAGTCGGTTCCTGCTGTAGCGGTAACACCTGCGCCCGACGATGTTCCACCTATCGCTGAAGGTTTACAAACCAACCCAACAATCAGTTCCCCGGATGCGGGGCGCGCCGGAGTTGCGCAACCACCGCGTGATGCAGCAGAAGCCGAACAGCGTTTCTTCACCCGCTATGCCGATGTCATTGGCGGTTCGAACTGGATCGCTGTTCAACGCTATCTTGAGCGCCGTGAGCCAGAACCGACCTCCGTGGAGGAGTGGATTGCCGCCGCTGAAGCAGTACGTGAACGATCGCGTCAACAGCGCTCTGCGGTAATCAGTGCATAAAACCGATCGCATATAATCGAGTGGTAGCCTTATGTCGGGTGATATAATGCGACATCTCAGACGCATGAGTCGCCCATGATCGGGCATAGGGCTACCACCGATGTCGTTGTTGTATGTGTCAGACGAGCGTGAGACAAGCAACATCTCGCGGCAACTCTTGAGGTTCATTCGGTTAAATGCAGCACGAAATCTGGCTGGATTATTGATCTGTGTGCTTGGGGTAGCTGCATGTGGGGTACCACATGCCCAACCAAGTGCAACGGCAGCCACAGATCGCGTACCATTGCTGCCATTACCGACACTTAGAGCAACAACAACCCCCGCTCAGCGCCCCACAGTGACACTGAGGAATGACAGTGACGACTGGCAACGCGGCAA
The DNA here is from genome assembly GCA_937859575.1 of uncultured Chloroflexota bacterium. GTDB lineage: Bacteria > Chloroflexota > Chloroflexia > Chloroflexales > Roseiflexaceae > CALLZL01. Next base: position 11,445 of record CALLZL010000389.1, on the reverse strand, counting down.
TCCGGGCGTCGAACTCCGCCAAATTGATTGGCTTGATCCACGTAGCGGCCGTACGACACCGATTATTGTGGTACGACTTGCACCAGAGCAGCTACGTTTTCGGGTAGGGTATGATCCGACACAGCCGCGTATCTTGCGTGCATGGTTTCTTGCCGAACAACCACTCCTGGCAGTGAATGCCGGATTCTTCACCCCGAGCTTCGAAAGCACTGCGCTGGTTGTTCAGGATGGTGTCGTGAGTGGTACAAGTTATCAGGGCTTTGGCGGAATGTTTTCGGTCGATGCCGATGGACAGATCCGGCTGCGTTCGCTGCGTGATGAGCCGTATGATTCGTCGGAGGTTGTGCTGCAGGGATTCCAATCGTTCCCGATGCTGGTAATGCCGGGAGGAGTCGTTGCCCCAATTGAAGAAGATGGCCTGACGGCAAGGCGAACTGTGCTGGCACAGGATCGCGTTGGGCATGTGCTTGTAATTGTCAGCCCCACCGCTCAGTTTTCGCTGCGAGGCATGGCCGAATGGTTAGTTCAAAGCGATCTGGAGATCGATCGGGCACTCAACCTTGACGGCGGTTCGTCAACCGGTCTGATTCTCAGTGATGGCGCATTACAGGCCGAGATCGATTCGTTTACGCCACTACCACTGGTGTTACTGGTGGATGCCAACTGAATCTTCTGCCGAGACTATCTCAGCATAGGCTGCAAGCGCTGAGATCATGATGGCCCACCGATGTCGCGGCGATGGATGAGATAGAGGCTGGTAGCCAGCAAACTCACACAGTAGACAGCAATAATAATAACGGCATGGAGCGGAGAGGGGAGAGTCGAAAGATCAAGCGGTGTCTGTAGTTCCGGCCGCAATCCAAAAGCATGGCTGTTTTGCAACACCCACACGTTAATCTTCTGCCTGTTTGAAAGTTAGGAGCCCCACGTACCGGCCCCCCAAACTTTTTGGAGGGGCGCCAGAGTACCGACTCCTGCTTCGAGGATCAGGTATCCAAGGCCGCCCGCCACTCCTGCAAGCACCGAGCGACCGAGGAGTGTCCACGAAATCGTCAGCAGCAAATACGGCAGCAGCACATACACTGCGCGAAGCAATGCCAGTGGAATCTGCAATAGATCTGCGAAACTGAACTCACCGATCGATCCGATCGCAGCCGCAAGTGGCAGCCCGATCAGCAGGCCAAGCACAAGATTGAACAGAGCCGCCGCGCTAATCGCCAGCATGATCGCCATGATCTTCGCCAGGAGAAAGCGGGTGCGATCAGGATGACGGGCCAACTGTGCGCGTAGTGTCCCCCAGCTATACTCACTGCCCATCATTCCAGCGGCAAAGATCACCACAAAAGCGGCACCCAGGCTATTCAGATGATTCAACACGGCTCCGAACAGGCCCGGCAGCATCACACGGCGACGCCATTCAGCAATCTGAACAGCAAGTATCGTATCGCCAGGGCGTTCACCAAGCAGTGCAGCAAGTGCCGTTTGTGAGACCGCCTGAACGACAAATAGCGCCAGAAAGATTGCAAGGAGGATCCAAGTCAGTGGTCGACGGCTCATTTTGAGCCACTCGGCACGCAGAAGGTTGATCATGGCGCATCTCGATCGGCTGTCACTGCCAGGAACATCTCTTCCAATCGTTCCTCACGGGCTCGAATTTCGGCGACGGGAATAGCTTGCTGGACAAGGAGTGTATTGATCTCCGCACTTCGTTCAAGGGGGGCGGTAAGCACGAGATAATCGGCATGCCGTTCAACGCGCTGTATCCAGGGGATGGCCTGCAGCAAGGGAATTGCGGCGCTCTGATCGCCAGCGATCCTCACGATGAGTTGCGGTTCACGGTGCAAGAGCTCGTGTACCGAACCCTGTAGCATGACCGTACCGGCCTTCAGGATCGCAACCTGATCGCAGAGCTGTTCAACTTCGTGCAGCATATGGCTTGACAGAAAGATCGTATGGCCACGTTCGGCCAAGGAACGGATCAACCCGCGAATTTCGATCTGCCCGGCCGGATCCAGCCCATTGGTAGGTTCATCCAGGATGATCAGGCGTGGGTTATGCAGCAGGGCTGCGGCGATCCCAAGACGCTGGCGCATACCCTGTGAATAGGTGCGGAACAACGCATGGCTATGAGCCACCAGATCGACGAGTGTCAGTGCATGATTGGCGGCTGAATCGGGCAGGCCGCCCGCACGCGTCATGACACGCAGATTATCATAGCCGGAGAGGTACGGGTAGAAAGCCGGCGCTTCGATCATCGCTCCAACCTGCTGCAATGCACGAGTTGCGTGTTGCGGGATATCGATACCAAAAAGCCTGACCCACCCTGCCGACGGGCGAACCAGGCCAAGCAGCATCGCGATGGTTGTTGTTTTACCGGCACCATTGGGCCCAAGAAAACCGAAGATGGCGCCGCTCTGCACGGCAAGGCTGATGTCGTTAACGACTACCCGTGTACCGCAGCGTTTGGTGAGCTGTTCTGTCCGGATCGCAAGTTCCATAGCATGCCGATCCGCTAGTGCGCCTTACAATTCAGGCATTGTGGCCGTCCCAAAATGGGTGCGCAATGCATCAACAGCCGTTGAGCGCCAGCCGAGAAAGCCGCCATCACCAGGGAACTCCTGATAGGAAAGCTCGGCGCCGCCCGTCATCAGTGCATTACAGAGTGAATGGACATACTGGTGGGCAGCGATCGACTCATAGCGGCCAACATCTAGATAACTGCGTGGTAAATTGACATTCTCGGTGAGCAAGGCGGCGATCTGCCGTGCTATTTCGGTGGTGAGGATATCGAGCGCAGGTGATTGGGCAATGACACCGCCAAATGTATCGGCGGCAACAAGGGCGGTATGAAGTGCAACACTGGCATAGCGATGTGCGCCGCATATCACGCGATCGCGTGGATCGGTCGACGTTGGGTAGTGCGTATCGATCCACGGCACAATATCGTGAATAAGAGTCTGTTCGATCTGCACCGCGTCTACAGCATCTATTGACAGCGCGGAAGGTGTTTCCACAAACACGGCAACGCACGGCACGATCTCGCCTTCCGCGACAAGTGTATCAAGGATGTGCGGCATATGACCCGCGAGCAGATACGATTCCCCATCGAGGAAATAACAGACAGGGTAACGACTGATCGCCGAATGCAGTTCGGCGGGAGTATGGACCCACACGCGGTGCAGCCGGCCGGTATGGCTACCGGGGATAACCCCCAACGCAACTGCAGGTGATGGAATGCTGCTGCGGTGCAGCATTGTGTCGGGCTCGCCGGCACCCGGCATCGTCAGAACCGACATCAATCGCAGCGGATGCGTCGCCAACACCTGATATGGATTCAATGGATCCGGGCGACAATGAGCCAGCCAGGGTTCGATATCGGCGGCATCCGGCGGTGATGGTTGATCGACGCAGAAGGCATAGGCGATCTGGGTATCGAGCGGCAATTGCACGGTCAGATAAAAGACATCACACCCGGCCAATTTCGTCATGTGTGTCTGAGTCGGATCATACCCAAGAATATCACCGACAACCGCCACATGATGTGCAGCGGAATCGCGATAGATCCAGGTTACGGTGCCATCATACTCAATCACCGGTGCAGGAAGGCCACCACCGGCAGCCAGAAATTGATCAACGAGCTGAGCGATACTATCTTCTGGTTCACCCTGTGCAACACGGCGTTCGATCTCGGCACGTAGATCGGTGAATGTCGGGCGGAAATGTGCAGTTGCGGACATCAGTCCTCCTCAGTGAATAGTTGATCACTGTGTCTATCAGGAGTGTTACCGTCCGATTCATCGTTACGGATACTCATGCACCTGGATCCAGTTCGGCCTCAAGTGCGGATTGTACCATCTGAGGGCTTGCCTGACCTTTGGTGGCCTTCATGATCTGGCCGATTAGAAACTTAATGGCCGTGGCTTTACCGCCCTGATATTCGGCAACCGCTTTGGGATGCGCGGCAATCACCTCGCGTGCCAGGCGCGTCAGCGCATCGGTATCGCTGATCACCGCCCAACCCCGTTCAGCGACAATCTGCGCCGGTGATTGGCCAGTGCGGAAGGCAACTTCAAACGCCTCTTTGGCTGTTGTTCGGGTGATTGCGCCGCGAAGAAGCATATCAACCACTTCAGCAACCGCCGCCGGCGGCAAGCGTGTCTCAGCCGCCTGCAACTCCTCGCCGGTATCGTTGATCAAGCGCAGCAGTTCCCCAGCGATCCAGACAGCGGCATCACGCGGAGTGCCGCCAACGGCCTGCACTGCGATGACAGTGCGCTCGTAATATGCGGCGCGATGACGATCGGCCGTGAGCGTTTCGGCATCTTGCAGCGACAGGCCATATTCGTGCATGAAGCGGGCTCGCCGGGTATCGGGCAGTTCGGGCAAGCGAGCACGGCATGCATCGATCAGCGTTTCGTCGACCTGAAGCGGCGGAATATCAGGTTCGGGGAAGTAGCGGTAATCGGCTGATCCCTCTTTGGTACGCTGTGCCTCGGTGATGCCGCGCGATTCATCCCAACCACGCGTCTCTTGGGTGATACGGCCACCGGCGCGCAACACGGCCGCCTGACGATCGATCTCATACACCAGCGCCCGTTCCAGAGCACGAAACGAGTTCATGTTCTTGATCTCGACTTTAGCACCATACGCCTCTTGCCCCACCGGCCGCAGCGAGACATTCGCATCACAGCGCAATGCCCCCTTTTCCATATCACCGGTATTGACACCGATCCAGATCAGGATCTGACGCAACTTCTGAAAGTAGCGTTTTGCTTCTTCGGGTGAAGCGATATCCGGTTCGGAGACAATCTCCATGAGCGGCACACCGGCACGATTGAAATCAACCAGTGATGTATTATCGTCTGCATGGGTCAACTTGCCGGTATCTTCTTCGATGTGCACACGTGTCAGGCCAATGCGCCGTGGCCCTTCGTCGCCGTCAATATCGAGCCAACCGGCAACACAGAGCGGATCATCATACTGACTACGCTGATAGCCTGAAGGGAGATCGGCATAGAAGTAGTTTTTGCGGCTGATCAGATTCGCGTGTTGAATCCGGCAGTTGAGAGCCAGGCCGGTTGCAATAGCGAACTCAATCGCCCGGCGATTAATAACCGGCAGGGCACCCGGCAACCCGAGGCATGTCGGGCAGACGTGCGTGTTTGGGGCGGCATCGGCATAGTCGGCACTACAGCCACAAAACATCTTCGAGGCAGTGAGGATCTGGGCATGGACTTCCAACCCGATCGTCACGAGGTAATCGTGCATGGGTTCCTCGTTCTGACGGTATGAACTGCCGTATATTATATCATTGTTCGCTATACCGGCTTCACCGTTGCCAGCCAGATCGGCACACATACTATATATTAAGACAGAGTTTCATATGGAAGAGTATACGCGGCATTTCAGGCATGTTCAGCTGGGCAATCAGGCGATCGAGATTGAGCAGCGACCGGAATTCTCGCAGTGGGCCGAGGTTTCGTGGGCAGCGCGGTTATTATTTGATGCTATTGCAACACACAATAGTGTAGCACGAGCCGTCGTATGGGGGTGCGGCAATGGGGCGCTGGCGGTGGCGCTGGCACCATATGCCACGCATATTGATGCCTATGACACGCATCTTGTTGCACTCGAACTGACGCGCCGGGCGGTGGCGCGTAATCACGCCAGGCAGATCGTTGTTCATGATACGATCAGTGCGCTTCCCGAATCGGCGCGGATGATCGATCTGGTGGCATGTGAGGCGCCACCCAACCGTCAGCTGGCGCGCCGCTTGCTGGTCGAAGCACACGAGCTTCTCAGGCCTCAGGGGCGGCTGTATCTTGCCGGTGCAAACCATGCGGGGATTCAGCCGATCATTCGCGATGCACACGAGCTCTTCGGCAACCTGACCCCACTCGCCATCAGGCAGCGTCATCGTAGTGTACTGTTCGAGCGTACGGCTCCTCAGGCCCTGCCTGATTGGGCAATGGCGAGTGGTATTGCGCCCGGCAGCCAACTGAGGTTCACGGTACAGGTAGGCGGTGAATCATTCGACATTCACAGCCTGCCGGGTGTCTTCGCCCATGACCATCTCGACAGCGGCAGTGCGTTGTTGATTGAAGCACTTGCCACCCTCGACAGAATCCGGGATTCACGGGTTGTCGATATTGGTTGCGGGTATGGCATCATCGGGCTGGTTGCAGCAAAGCGCGGGGCGGCATGGGTCGATCTGCTCGATGTTAATTTACTAGCCGTAGCAGCTGCCACAGCGACTCTGAAGGCCAATGGCGTGACGCAGGCAGCCGTGCTGGCAAGTGATGGATTGCAGGCAGTCAGCGATCGTCGCTATGATCTGGCGCTCATGAATCCGCCCTTTCATTCCGGCAAGGCGATTGATTATGAACTGCCGCGCAGATTCATCACACAGGCACATGAGGCACTACAGCCGGGAGGGAGGCTCATGCTGGTTGCCAACAGCTTTCTGCGTTACGAGCGGCTCATGCGGGAATTATTCGCCGAGGTAAGCTGCCTGGCCGAAAATCGCAGCTACCAGGTCTGGCTTGGCCGGAAGCAGTAACCAGTGCGAGCATGGCACCATCAATCGACGGTATGAAGATCCGGCATGGGAAGCAGACGCAACAACCCCCTACCGAAATGGTAGGGGGTTGTGATTGGTGGAGCAGAGGGGGATCGAACCCCTGACCTCAACACTGCCAGCGTTGCGCTCTCCCAGCTGAGCTACTGCCCCGGATTGTGGTGGAGGTGAGGAGGCTCGAACTCCTGGCCTCGACAGTGCGATTGTCGCGCTCTCCCAACTGAGCTACACCCCCACAGCCGCCGCATATTGTAGCACGCGGCCCGGGGCATGTCAAACCAGGAAAACCCCACTTACTTTGTTTCGCGATACGCCACATGCCGCCGCAATGTCGGATCATAGCGCCGCAGTTCGAGGCGGTTTGGATCATTCTTGCGGTTCTTCATTGTGGTATAGGTATGGCTGCTCTCGGTGCTACGCAGCTTGATAACAATCCGATTGCCTTTTTTGCTTGCCATGGTTATTTCTCTCGCTTAGGCCGCATCGGAGCGGCAACATTCAACAGTGCAAACATGAGAAGGCTGCCAAACCGGCAGCAGCGGTATTGTAGCAGGACTCAGGAGAAAAGACAAGCGTCAGTGCGTCCGCATCTTGCGTTCGTGCTCGGCCTGGCGCTCGATCGAGCGCGCCCACTCGCGGTCGCCAAGGAGCAGGCTACGGTACGCCATGTACATCTGATAGGCAGAGCGTGGCGGCGACATATTCCCTACGCCAGTTGCCAGGCCAGGAATCGCCAGCCGCCGGATCCGAGTCGGGCCGGTTCCGGCCTGCCGGTTGTGAAGCATCACGGTAATCAGGATCGCACGCATCGCCAGATACGCATTGATCGTATCGCTAACATCCCCCGGCAAGCGCATGGTCGGTGCTATCACAACCGAATGAAAACGGCTGCTATCGGTGGGCATAATAAGGGCCTGACCAACGAGCAACTCGCCGTGATATTCGGCATCGATCAAGGCGCGCAGTTTATCCTGGAGACCCCAATCGAACATTTCGCGGCTGATCGCCAGATCGACGCCACCGTCGGTGAAGCCGAATGCATTGGCTGGGACTGCCAACCCATCGGCATCGACCGTCAGAATATTCTGTTGCACGATCTGGATGCCACTTTCGACCGGGAAGTACTGACGCCAGGCTTTGATCATCTCGGGTGAGCGATCACAGAGGGTGATCGAGAAGAGCATAGCAGCCTCTCTTTAAGACACGATGTTGGTGCTATTGTACTACTTTTTGTCGGTAGATAGCAGCATGATCGGCATGTAGCGCTACGCCACGACGTTCCTGACCAGAACTGCGCCCTGATGGATATGGATGTCGTGATCCGGCATGCAACAGGCGCCGATGTATGGCAGGGCAGAGTCTGTCGGTCGGATGCGGCATGGCCTGAGAACGAAGCGCTGTATGCGACCGTTCGCGGGTCGCCACAAGCATACGAGCAGCCGGCAGATAGTGTTCGGCTCGTTGCAGGTAGTGGCGCACCGCCGGATTCGCCGCAATAGCGGCCGGCGTCACGATACCCTGGTTATGCCAGGCTGCAAGAGTGCGCCAGGTAACCGCAACTTCTTCGTATTCGGCACGCAGAATGCCGCGCTCGAGGTTAGCCGCCAGATATTCAATTGCTGCGGCCGGCCGAATGACAGCTGCGGTAAGCATGCGATAGCGTGCCTGTTGATCACCGGGCAACTGGAGCATATCGATCTGCCCGGCGAGCCGGATCGGCGCATGGATCATATTGACCGGCGCAGGAACCGGCAACTCAGTACGGATGATCTCCTCGGCCACCGAAGGGCGGAGATTCGAAGGCCAGACGGTCAGATCGGTGCCGAAGAGCAGATTGAAGCCGATCTGGGCGCGCTGGTAGGCTGGTGTAAGCGAACGCAGTTGCGGAATACTATCTTCGAGCCAGCCGACATGTTCGTTGTACATCACCAGCGCAATGGTAGCGGCAAACTCGGTATCGCTCATCTGCGAGAGCCCTGGCCGGTTGTGACGCGCCGCTGCGGCGAGGATCAGCGGGCGCAACTCGCCCATCAACACCGCAAACTCGGGGCGAATATAACCGGTGCCGGCCGCTGCTGTGCGTGCCCGGTCGATGGTGCCATGGAAGCCGGGGAACAATGGTTGGATCAGTGTCAGCACAAGCAGCAGCAGGCTTACCCGTAGCCGGATGGTCGTATGAATGGTCATGATTCCCTGATGTTTCATACACGAACGTGGTATACTAGTCAGCGGTACGGCAGCGCCGCACCGCTTATTTTTTTATGCATGCGAGTTGTATTCTATGGAATATCAGCCAAATCTCAAGCATATCACGGGTGAAGGCGGCGTCGTTGCCGGCGTCACGCGTCGAAGTATTGCCGCCGAGCTCGATCTTCAACCAGGCGATGTCATCGTTTCGATTGGCGGCCAGCGGTTGCGCGATGTGATCGACTATCGTTTTGCGATTGCCGACGAACGGATTGAGCTGTTGGTGCGGCGCGGCGACGAAGAGACGATCTACGAAATTGAAAAGGATGCCGACGACGATCTGGGGATCGAGTTTGTCGAGCCGTTGTTTGATCGGTTGCGCACCTGCAACAACAAGTGCCCATTCTGTTTTCTCACCCAGATGCCAAAAGGGTTACGCAAAAGCCTCTACTTAAAAGACGACGATTTTCGGCTTGGGTTCCTGTACGGCAACTTCGTCACCTTCACCAACCTGAGTGAAGCCGATTGGCAGCGGATCGAAGAGCAGCATCTCAGCCCACAGTATATTTCGATCCATGCAACCGACCGAGCCTTGCGGGCGATTCTGCTTGGCAAGCCGGATGTACCGGATGTGATCGAGCAGATCCGCCGGCTTGGGCGAGCCGGGATCACGACCCACACCCAAATTGTGGCGCTCCCAGGGATCAACGATGGCGCAGCCCTGCAGCAGAGCATCCGCGAGCTTGCCGCACTCTACCCAATGGTGCAGACGATTGCGGTGGTGCCGGTTGGGCTGACGAAGTACCGCTTCGACGGTAAGCGGCCGCAGTCGATCCGGGCCGCGATCCAGATCCATGAGACACCCGAGTGGATCAACGAAAACTGGGAACGGCAGCCGCTGTGGGAAGAGGCGATCGGCAGCAATACCCCACCCGAGGCGTTGGGGCATTGTGCGCGACAGATCGTCGCCGCCGATATACCAATGCGTTGCTACCGGGCCGACGAAGCCGCCGGAGTGATCGATATGGTCGAAGCCCATGCCGAACGGCTGCGTGCCGAGTATGGTGTCGGGATGGTCTATGCATCGGATGAATTCTACCTGTTGAGTGGCCGTGAGCTCCCGCCGGCCGACGCATACGACGGCATGCCGCAGTATTCGAACGGCGTCGGCATGACACGTGATTTCCTCGACGGATGGGCCAAGGCGCAGCGCCGCCTGCCAGCCCGGCTGGCACGGCCAGCCGAGTTGACTCTGGTATGCGGCACGCTGATCGCACCAGTGTTGCAGCGTGTCGTTGATCGCCTGAACCGGGTAGCCGGGCTCGAGGCGACCTTGCTCCCAATCGTGAACCAATACTTTGGCGAGACCGTCACGGTATCGGGGCTCTTAATGGGGCAGGATGTGGTTCCTGCACTCCGCGAGCATCAGGTACGACGCGCGCTCCTGCCGCGCGTCATGTTTGATCATAGCGGCACGCGTACCATCGACGAATACACTATCGAGCGGATCGGCAGCGAGGCGGAGGCGACCGTAGCAATTGCCGGCGAGCCGGAAGAGATCATTCGCTATATACGGGCACTCGCCGTTGAAGAGTAGAGCTGTAGGTCACCACCAGCCTTCCGATTGCGATCAGCTAAAAGGGAGCACCATGGGAATCGAGAGTCAGTACCAGCGTCTACTCGACGTTGTCGATCGCGTCAGCAAGATTGCGGCGGATCCGGATCTTTCGACACTCCTTGATCGTTCGCTTGCCCTGTTTATTGAGCTTGCCGGTGCAGAAGCCGGCACGCTCTACCTGTACGATGCACAGCGCGACGAACTGGTGTTTCATGTCGTCAGAGGCGACGAGACCAGCACGCGGCTGGTTGGATCGCGCTTCCCTTCCAATCAGGGGGTTGCCGGGGCGGCGCTCCAATCCGATCAACCAATCTTCGTATCCGATGTCCAGCAGGATCCCCGCTGGAATCGCAGTGTTGGCGAACTGGCGCGGCTGACATTACGCACCATGTACTGCCTGCCGCTCTCGATAGCCGGGCGACCGGTCGGTGTGGTACAGGTCTTTAATCTTTCAAGCACCATGATCGATGATGATGGTGAACTGGCACTGCTCAACATCCTGGCAAGCACGATGGTGAGTGTCATCGACAAGACCCGCATGCTGTTGGAAGCGGAACGACGTGAACGACGCCAACGGGCGCTGGCCGATGTGCAGGCACGGCTGACCCGTACACTCGAACGCACCGAACTGCTACACCTGATCATGAACTATGCCCGCGATCTTCTGGAAGTCGAGGCAACATCGGTTTGGGAACTGGTTGAAGATCTCGACACCGGCGACCGGATGTTGCGTTCGCATGTTGCAACCGGCGAACATGGCGAGCAAGTCACCGGGATCAGCATACCGTTTGGGCAAGGGATCATCGGGCGGGTCGTTGCGACCGGCGAAGTCATTCTGGTTGATGATGTACGTCAGGACGACCGGCACTACCAGCGGGTCGATCAGTCGAGCGGGTTTGTGACACGCTCGATCTTGTGTGTGCCGCTGCAGGCACCAAGCATCGAGCTCGGCCCGGAGCGTGGCCGGGTTGAGTCGCGCATTATCGGCGGGGGGCGCGCCCCCCACCCAAGCTGCGCGCCGGTCGGCCCCCCCCATTGTGGGGCCCTTTCTGGCTTTCTCCCT
>CALLZL010000388.1 GCA_937859575.1 uncultured Chloroflexota bacterium | reverse complement strand
GATCAGCGGTTCGGCCATGTCACAACTCCTTCAGGGTCAGTGCGGGGTCGGGCTCGGCGACCACGCGCACGGACGCGAGGTCGAGGTCGGAGGGACCGGGCATCTCGGTCCCGGGCAGCTGGACGGCGGCACGGCCCCAGGCGACGGCGGTGCGCAGCCGATCGGCAGGGTCCACGCCGTCGGTCGCGAGCCACCCGGCCAGCGTCGAGTCGCCGGCGCCCACCGTCGAGACGGCCACCAGCGGGTCGCCGCCCGCCCACCACGTACCGTCCGGGACCACGAGCAGGGCGCCGTGCGCGCCGAGGCTGACCAGCACCGCTGCGTTCCCCGCGTCGAGCACCTCCGCGGCTGCGGACCTGACGTCGCCGACCGTCACCAGCTCGCGGCCGACGAGCTCGGCGAGCTCCTCGTCGTTCGGCTTGACGACGCTCAACCCGCCTGCCGCCACCGCGTCGGCGAGCGGCCGGCCGGAGGTGTCGACCGCGAACCGCGCTCCGTGCTCGCGGGCGATGGCGCCGAGCCGCGCCAGGAAGCCCGACGGCACGCTGGAGGGCAGCGAGCCTGCTGCCACGACGGCCGCCGCTCCCCGGTCGAGCTCGTCGGTGACAGCGGCTGCCATCGCGTCCAGCTCTTCGGGGCTGATGGTCGGGCCCGGTGCGTTGATCTTGGTGGTCACCCCCGACGCGTCGGCGATGGTCACGTTGGACCGGATGGCCCCGGCGATGGGTACCGGGTGCACCGGCACCCCCTGCGCGGCGAGCTCGCTGACCAGCACCTGTCCGTCCGGTCCACCCACCGGGAAGACCGCGACGGTGGGCAGCCCGTGCCGGTGCAGGCCTCGTGAGACGTTGATCCCCTTGCCGCCGGCGTCCAGGTGGCTGCGCACCGCACGGTTGACCTCGCCCACGGCGAAGCCCGCGGTGTCCAGCGTGCGGTCCAGGCTCGGGTTGAGCGTGACGGTGATCATGCCCGGACCACGCGCGGGCCGCAGGACTCGATCTCCTCGGCCAGATCGGGCTCCAGACCGGAGTCGGTGACGACCGTGTCCACGGCGGACAGCGGAGCCACGTGAGCGAACTCGGACCGTCCGATCTTGGTGTGGTCCGCCAGGACCACCGTGCGCCGAGCTGCGGCGACGAGCGCTCGCTTGACGCCTGCCTCGACCAGGTCGGGGGTCGTCAGATCCTGTTCGTCGGTCTGGCCGTTGGTGCCGAGGAACGCGACGTCGACGTACACGTCGCGCACGTCGCGCTCGGTCCACGTGCCCACCGCGGCGAGCGTCCGACCCCGGATCGTGCCACCGAGCAGGTGGACCGAGACCTGCGGCCGCCCCGCGAGCGCCAGGGCGATGGGCAGGCCGTGCGTGACCACCGTGAGCTCGCGGTCGTCCGGCAGCAGCTCGGCGAGCCGTGCGGTGGTGGTGCCGGCGTCGAGGATGATCGCGCCGCCGTCGGGAAGCTCGTCGAGGGCGGCCTTGGCGATCCGCTCCTTCTGGCCGGCCATGAGGGTCTCCCGCTCGGCGACCGCCGGTTCGAAGCCGAGTCGCTCCACCGGGATGGCGCCGCCGTGGAACCGGCGCAGCAGTCCGCGCCTCTCGAGTACGGTCAGGTCGCGGCGCACGGTCTCCTGGGTGACGTCGAGGAGGTCGGCGAGTCCGCGCACCTCGACCCGGCCGTCGATGCGGGCACGGGTGAGGATCTCCTGCTGACGCTCCGTCGCGTACATCGCGCTCCCTGCCGACGCTGGCGGTCCGATTGGGTTGATATATCTTTGTCTATGCCCGATCGGGCATCGCTGTCAAGCAACTCGGGCACAAGTGGGCACAGCTTCGGGGCGAGGGGGTGCGGCGGGGCGCGAGGGCGAAGCGTGGGGGAGCGCGGGGGGGGTGGGCGGCGCGCCGGGGAGCCCGGTGCGCCTTTCCCTGCCCGGGGGAGGTCGCCGATGGTAGCTACCGCCGCAGCACACGCCACGGCATTGCCGCCATAAGTGCCGCCATGCGAGCCGGGTCGCCAGCGCCCCATGATCTCGCGTCGCGCAATGATCCCCGAGAGCGGCAGCCCGGAAGCAAGACCTTTGGCGATCACCAGAATATCGGGCGTGATCCCGAACTGTTCGAAGGCAAAGAAGCTGCCGGTGCGGCCAAAACCGGTTTGCACCTCATCGACAATCAGCAAGATGCCATGTTGGTCGCAGATGCGGCGTAGCCCTTGCAGGAAGCTCGCCGGCGGCACAATATAGCCGCCTTCGCCGATCACCGGTTCAACCACCATCGCTGCTACGTCTTCGGGGGCGATCTGGGTATGCAGCATATGTTCGAGCCGTCGCAGCGGTTCGCCACAGCATTCGGCCAGTGGTGCCGCCCGCGAGATCGCACTGGTGTCGCGCCCGGCAGCCGCCGCAACGGCGCAGCCATAGCAATGTGCGTATGGTGCGGTATACACACCGGCGGGCAGCGGCGCGTGGCCGGCACGGTATTTGCCTTTGCTGCTGGTGAGCGCCATGGCACCGGCGGTACGGCCATGAAAACCACCCTCGAAAGCGATGATACTACTGCGGCCACTGACCTGGCGCGCCAGCTTGACAGCCCCCTCGATCGCTTCGGCACCACTGTTGCTGAAGAAGAAGGTGTCGAGTGATGCCGGCAGCACGGCTCGTAACGACTCGACAAGCTGGAGCATCGGTTTGTGGTAGACGATATTGGCCTGGCCATGCAACAGGAGCCCGGCCTGTTCGCGGATCGCCTCGACGACCCGTGGATGGCAGTGGCCGGTGTTGGTGACACCAATGCCGCAGGTGAAATCGAGGTAATGCCGGCCGTTCACATCGTACAGGCAGGCGCCTTCGCCACGTTCAACCAGGATCTCGTTGTAGCGTGCCCAGGCTGGTGCGAGATCGGCGGTGTTGTCGAGCAGAGACATACAGTTACTCTTTCAGCTAGTCGGATGAATCGCGTATGCCTGGTTTATGGTTCGCCCAGGCGAGTCAATGCGCTCCGCGCCTCGGTAGCCCAGATCGTATCGATTCCCTGTTCGATGGCGGCGCGGTACGAAGCAATCGCTTCCGTACGCTGGCCGGCCTGTTCTTCGGCACGCCCCTGATAGAACTGAGCCTCGGCATACCGGCCGTTCTGCAATGCCACGGCACGGCGGAAGCGCTCACGGGCATCACGCAGATTATCCTGTGCAAAATAGACACGCCCCAGCCAGTATGATGCTTCGGCAAATTCGGGTTGCAGGCGTGCTGCTTCTTCGAGATCGCGTCGTGCTTCGTCAATTCGATCGCGCTGAATCAGCAGCAGGCCACGGCGAAAATGGGCCTCGGCGATTGGTTGCACCGGTGTAGAAGGCCGGCGCGCCTCGATAGCGCGGCGATAATACTCGATCGCCTGGTCGTCGCGCTCTTGGGTCTCTTCGATGCGGGCACGCAACAAGAGCGCTTCCGGGTAGGTTGCATTATGCGCCAGGGCGCGATCCACCTGGGTGCGTGCATCGCCGATCTGGCCAAGCAGATAGTGCGAACGGGCAATACCATAATAGATCTCGGCGTCGTCGCTGCGCAGCACCAATGCTTGCTGGAAAGATGCCAGTGCGCTCCGTGCCTCGCTCTGCTGCAGCAGAGCCTCGCCAAGCCACAGATGCCCATCGGCCAGATCCGGTTCGCGGTCGATCGCGTTACGGAAATGCCCGGCTGCGACTGCCCAGCGCCCGGCGGCAGCCTCGCTGCGCCCCAGGCCAATATGCGCCAGTGCCAGGTTGTCGTTCAGGCTCAATGCCCGTTCATACTGCGCCACTGCATCGGGCAGGGCACCGCGTGCCAGGGCCACATCCCCCAGGATGATCATAGCTTCGGGGTAGTTGCCGCCACGCTGAGTCAGGGCCTGCTGGGCTTCACGTTGTGCCGATTCGAGCCGGTCGAGGCGTATATAAGCCAGGGCCATACCATAGTGATTCTCAGGATCATTGCCTCCGGCCGGAGTAGTCGTCGCGCGTTCAAAGGCCATCAGCGCCGGTTCGTATGCCCGCAGTGCGAGCAAGGTTGCCCCGATCTGCTTGAGCACTAGCGGATCATCGGCACCGGCAGTCAGCGCCGCCTCGTAATACCCGGTCGCGGCAGCCGGCTCGGTCTCGCTGCGTGCCAGAGCCAACAGTGATGGAATATGCTGCGGGTTGGTCGAGAGTGCCCGCTCATACTCGACTCGTGCCTCACCACGCCGGCCTTCTTCGTCGAGCAGTTCGCCGAGTGCATAGGCAACATCGGCGAAGCGCGCCGAGGTGCGGGCGGTGGCCTCCTGCGCACGTTGCAGCATCTCGCGTGAGCCGGCAATATCACCACTGACATGATACAACCGGCTGAGTTCGATTAACGCATCCACATTACCGCTATTGGCGTGAATGAGCAGGAGCTCTTCTGCCTGGGCATAGCCGGTCGGCCCGCTCAGGCGCAGTACCTCGGCAAGCGCCAGCGTATTGGCAAAGCTGCTGCGTCGTTCGGCCAGCCAGCGATACTCGCGAATGGCCACTGGCCAATCTTCATCCTGGCGAGCCAGATGTGCCAGCAACGTATGTGCCGGGAAGAAATCAGCATTGCGCTGGAGGGCCGATTCGAGCAACTGACGTGCCTGCTGCTGATCGTTGCCGTCGAGCGCAATCCGAGCCAGGCCGAGCAATGCCTCGGGGCGATCGGGGGCATTGCGATCGGCGGCGTTATAGTGTTCAATCGCTTCCTCGTGTTCGCCGAGCAGATGGTTGATACGCGCCAGTCCGAGCAGCGCATCAACGTCGGTTGGCCGATCGCGCAGGATGGCCTCCAGCGTGGCCTTTTCTTCTTGTGATGGTGTGCGCTGGCCGCTGAGAATCGCCCAGACGGCGGCAAATCCCTGTGGTGGCCTGGCCCCCTCGATTCGCAGGATGGCGGCTTCGACGAATGCATGCCAGCGTTGCATGTCGCGTTGCATCTCGGTGGCACGTAAGGCCTGGCTGGCGGCAACTCGCCCGCTGATCGGAGCGCCGGCGGCATCGGCCGCTGTTGCATGGCGATTCCATATCCGAGTCAGTTCGCTGGTGGTGGCGATCGCCCGATCGAGATCGGCGCGGACGAGTGTCAGCTCTTGCACCGAGATCACCGGATCGGCTTCAAGCTCCCACAGGAGCCGGCTACGGGCGCCGACAAGCCGGGCCAGATTCAGCAGCGCATCCTGATACTGCCAGCGTGCCCGCAGCTGTTCGGTGGTAGCATTGCGAAACTGGTCGATCGTACGCATGTCGTCGCTCGATATGCGGCGGAAGGCGATTGCGAGCGCTGGATCGGCATCACCAAGGCGGCCGCTCTCGCGGTACGCTTCGGCCAGGGCGAGTTCGAGGCTGCCGAGTGTCGGCAGCAGCGTGCGTGCTACTTCGAGATCAATGATCGCCCGGGTAGTGTCGCCGGTGCGGAGCGCCTCGATCCCAAGATTGAGCCGTAGTTCGCCGAGATCACCTTCATTGCGGGCGGCAAGCAGTGCGACCGCACTATTCAGCGCATCGCGTGCCGTTGGGTCTCCGGCATCCTGCAATACCGCACCAAGATTGTTGTGCAACATAGCTGCATCGGGAATGGGGGGCGCATCGAGTGGGCCGGCGGCATTGCGATATTCGGCGGCGGCTGCCGCGTAATCGGCTCGCGCCCAGAGGATGGTGCCACGCACCGTACCCGGCAAGATCGGCAGCAGCGCCGGTTGTTCTTCGAGCAGGCTGCCGAATGTTTCGTACGCCGGGTCGAATCGCCCGGCAGCGTAGTCGGCCAGCGCGCCAAGGTAGGCCGGCAACACCAGTGCGCCGTTGATCGGGGTGTTACTGATCGGATAGTAGTCCGGTAAGGCAAACCGGCCACTGTACCCGATCAGGCTGTTGGGTGCAAAGCCGCCGCTTGGCCGATAGACGATGCGCGGCGTAAGCGAAGCCTGATCGAGCATGCCGCCTGGGGTCACATCACCCCAGATTAAGATATCAGCATCCTGGCGTTCGATCAGTGCCAGGGCAGCAATCGCATCAGCCGGTGGTGCATCGAGCACTCGCGTCGTGATACGGCCACCGCTTGCCTGTGGAAGTTCGGCCGCAAGCTGATTTGCAAGTGCCCGCCCGGTCTGCGTGACACTGCCGGCTTCCTGAAACGGCGCAATAAAAACGGTAAATTCGTCGGCTCGTGTCCCCGAGAGCATGCGCGGCAAGAGCAGCAGGATGCCAATTGCCATCATCGCTACCAGAATGCGCGTCCGCAGGCTGCCGTCGCGGTTCAGCATGCGCAGCATCTGTTCGATCGATGTCTGCCAGGCCGGCTGGACAACGACAGTATCGCCGGGAAGCTGGAACTCTTCACCCGAGGGCTCGATAACGGTGGCGCGGTGGGATGTGGCCACCGGGCGACGTCGCCGCCGGGTGAGCAGGCGGTAGATCGCACGAAGATAGGCGCGGAACATCGGCACGCCGACAAGAATGGCAATCAGGACAATAACAGCAATAAAGGGGAGAAATTCGGTTCGCATAACACATTACCGATCATGCTGCGGAATGATGGATGCGACCAGATCAACCAGCTGTTCGATCCGGAACGGCATCGGCAGCGAGTGGTGTCGGATGCTGCTCAAGCCGGGCGGTTCGTTATGCTCGCGGGTGGTGATAGCCAGCACTTCGGTGGCCGGATACTGCTGTTGTAGGGTTGTGATCGGCTGCCAGACGAGCGCATCGGTGCGGGTGTCGGCGATCACCAGTGCCAGTTCATACTCCTGCGCCAGCAGGGCATGCAGCTCTGCTTCGCCGGCAACCTCGAAGACCCGATACCCTTCGTTGCGCAAACCACCAACCATCATCTGGCGCAGAGCGTCGTCGGGGCTGACGATCAAAATGATCGGCAGGATGCTCTGACGCCGTTCTCGATCAATCACCTGATCGTCTGTCGAACGCACATCCACAGCATAGTTGCTAATCGGCTGCTGCTTGGCAAAGCGTTTCATTTCGGCGGCGACACGCGTCACCTCTTCGTGATCGGCAAAGCTGCGATACAGATTGGTGACAACACCAATCGAGAGTGATGTGATCGGAAAATGGCGCGGCACACCCTGGCGATCAACCCCCTGCAAAAAGCCACGTTCGAGATCCTCGGCATCATAAAGGGTGCGGACGCGTTCGTCGAAACGGGCAATGATCTGCGAACAGATCGGATCAATCTGTTCGGGGGTCGTCAGCATGGCGAAATCATCACCACCGATATGGCCGATAAAATCATTATTGCCGCTACCGCTGGTCAGTTCCACCAGAATATCGGCCACCAGCCGAATCACCCGATCGCCGCGCGCAGGGCCGTAGGTATCGTTAAATGCCTTGAAGTTGTCGAGATCGATATACAACAGGGCAAACGGGTTATCGCCCTTGAGGCGGTGCTTGATCTCTTCGGTCAGCAGAATATTGCCCGGCAGGCCGGTCAGCGGGTTGGAAACCGGCATCTGTGCGGCCCGCCGCAGATGCCCCTTGATCCGCGCCAGCAACTCGGGGATGTTGAATGGCTTGGTGATATAATCGTCGGCCCCGGTCTCGAAGCCGCTGACGACATCATCAGGGCTGGATTTGGCCGTCAGGATGAGCATCGGAATATGTGCGGTACGCGTATCATTGCGCAGCTGGCGGATCGCTTCATACCCATCCATCTGCGGCATCATCAAATCGACGATCACAAGATCCGGGATGATCTCCTGGGCCATCCGGATCAACTGATCGCCATTATTCGCCGCAAGTACTTCGTACCCCTGGGTACGGAGCACAAGCTCAAGCAATTGGCGCACAGCAGGTTCATCATCAGCAATCAGTATCTGTGTGGTCATAACCCGAACCGGGTATCCTAAATAACGAGTTGTGCATACAGGCTCTCGAGTGTGAGATCCTGGCGCACCGTCTCGGCGGATTCAAGAGTCAGAGTCGCCGCACTTACCCCGAGGCGTACGGCTTCGTCGATTGGCACATCGTTCAAAAGCGCATAGACCACAGCCGCAGTCAGTGCATCGCCGGCACCGGTTGGATCAACAACCTCGACCCGGATCGCCGGCACATAGCCGCTAGTGGTTGGGGTGGCATACACCAGGCCCGCATCACCCATAGTGATGATTGCGATTTCGACCCCACGGGCAATCAGCGCTTTGGCCGCCAGCATGCCCTGGTCGACGCCGGTAATCGCAACACCGCTGAGTGCTTCGGCCTCGACCACATTCGGCACCACCAGATAAAAGGCACCAATAAGTTCGCGGTAACGGATCGCCGGTGCATAGGCCACCGGATCGATCACGACCGGTACTTGCGCCTGCTCGCAGATCTCGAGCAGGGTGCGGGCAGCATCGAGCGGAACATTGGCATCGATCACAACGATCCGCGCACTGTGGATCAGATCGGCATGATCCAGAATATAATCGGCGGTGATCGCCGTGATTACTTCGGTATCATCAACCCCGAGCAAGAGCTGGCCCTGATTGCCGATCAGGGCGATGTAGGCCGCCGAATGGTGGGCACAGTCGATCAACATATGGTTGGTATCAACCCCGGCGCGCTCGGTATGCCGCACGATCGATTGGCCGAAATCATCGCCACAGGCCGCACTAAGCAGGGCAGTGCTCATCCCCAGGCGAGCCAGATTTTCGGCAATGTTGCGGGCACAACCGCCAACACTGATTCGGATATCGCCGGCATTTGATGTTCCGGCGACGGTATCGCCCGGTAAGCGCCCCTTGACATCAAGGCATGCGGCACCGACGACGACGACCTCGGCCGGCGGGTTGTCATTTTTTTGGCGCATCATTCTTTGCCTGTGCTGCTGGTGGCGCCGGCTTCGCGGACGCCTCGGTCAGGGCACGGAGTTCGTTTTCGAGCAGGGGATCGTAGGGTAGCAGGATGGCACTGATGATATCGGGCGTGATAATCACCCCGGCCTCCTGCAGCGCCTTGATGATTGCCTGTACTCGATCAGCATCGGTCATGGCCTTTGCCGCCCGCGTGACCTTGATATGGGTCGCTTCGCGTTGTGCTTCGAGCTCGCGGCGCTTGGTTTCGCGCTCTTCACGCTGGATCGGATCGGCATTGCGCTGCTGATCTTCGGTGATCTCGAAATACTCAAGATCGATTGTCCGCAGATCGATCCCCCATTGGCGTGTCGATTCTTTCAGCTCTTCGAAGACCAGCGGTGCCAGATCGGCGCGGTTTTTTGAGCTGTTGACCGGATTCTGGCCATGCGAGAACACAACCTTGCGCACGATATTATCGACGGCATTCTTCATCTGTTTCTTGAGCAGGCGTTCCCAGAAGTCGATCTCAAGGCGCGCTCGATCCAGGCTATACCCCATCTCTTTGGCAACTTCGTTTTGAATCTGACCACGGTTGGGGATGTTGCCCAGCACAAATTCGAGCCGATCGGGATCCGAAAGCCGTTCGCGATCAACACCATAATGCACCGCAATAACGGCCTTGGCGAGATCGCCGCCGATGGTGTTGATCTTCTCGACATCAACATCCTGGCTGATCTCGTAGAGCGGAATGGTCGCAACCCGCCGCTCGAGAAACGGAATAAGCGGTGGGGCAATCGGCGGCATAAGCCGCGAGAGTTTGCCGCTGAAGAACTGGGTTACCAGCACTGCCTGATCTTCCGGTACCGGCACGGTATTATCAGAGATCCAGCGCGTCAGGTAGGCGAGCACCCCAAACCAGAGCAACGGGAGGATCAGGCCGCCCGGCCCACCGATCCAGTAACGACCGACAAAATATGAAGCGACCAGCGAAACGATGGCGGCAAACAGCGCCATCATGCCGATCTCGTTCCAATCACCGTTCAGGGCGATAATCAGGCCGACCGCCATGATGACGACACACAGAAACGTGACGAGATCACTCTGTGGTACGACAAGGTAGATTGCCACAAGCGAGAAGAACATGAGCGTCAGCACGAGCGACGCCGCTAGATATTTTGTCGCCATAGCGGATCAGACCTCCAACAGTATCTTCAGCTGCCGCTCTGCCATTTGCATGGCGCGCTCCGCCTGGCTCAGCGGCATGCGCCCCGCGATCAACGGCTGCGTTTCGATCAGATTGCGTTCGAGGAGCCGCAATGCAGGCGCAAATGGCCCACAGCGCGACCCAAGCAACTGGATTTCGTCAACAACGAGCTGTGACAGATCGAGGTTCGATTCAGCGGCGAAGGTACTTTTGAGCACCAGCCGGCCACGAGGCTTGACTAGTTGTCGGGCAGTTGCCAGCCCCGATGGGTGGCCGCTACAGTCGACGACGACATCAAAGCTGCATTGGCGACTGGCGGTTTCATTGCTGTGCAGTGTGGCGATTCCCTGGCGCGCCAGGCGATCCCAACGCTCGGGGTGCCGCCCGACCACCGTCACGGCGCATCCCGGCAGCCGTACAACCTGCGCACACAGCAGGCCGAGTTTTCCATCGCCGATCACGGCAACCTGATCGGTAGGGCGCAGATACGTCTGTTGCAGGATCTCGACGGCTGCAGCAAGCGGTTCGGCAAAAACGGCTGCAGTATCGGGAATGGCGGCGGCAACCGCGTGCAGGCAACGGATCGGCAGGCTGAAACATTCGGCCATGGCACCGTCGCGCCGGTGGATGCCAAGCGTGGTACGCTCAGGGCAGTGGCTTTGGTCGCCGCGAGCGCAGACCGCACACCGGCCGCAAGCAGCGTTGATCTCGCCGACAACCCGCCGGCCGAGCCACGCCGGATCGTCACATGCGATCACGGTACCCACGAATTCGTGCCCGAGGACACCACGGAAACCCTTATAACCACGGGTGATTTCGATATCGGTGTTGCAGATTCCAACCAGATGCGGCCGGATGAGCGCTTCGCCCGGCACAAGCACAGGTTCGGGGTAGTCTTCCGCAAGGTGGAGCCGCTGGTTGAACACGAGCGCGAGCATCGAGCCTCCCATCTCGCGGGCCGCTGACCGCGCAGATCCATCGACGATTCGTCAACGATGTGCAGCCGGGGTAGCGTGTCGGATGCCTACCGATACGGAACCACACCATAGTGCCGGTGCGTATAGCACTCCAAGCAGTAGAACGCTGTGTGCATTATACTATAGGCGAATTGCGGAACGCAACAATACGACATGCGGCCGAGGCGGTGCGGATGCTGCACCAGGGCCTATGCTGAGTCTTGTCGGCTCGAAACCGCACCGCCAGGTTGAGCCGACGCAAGGATATGTATGCGAATTATCTTTTTCGGTACCCCGGCACCGGCAGCACGCGCCCTCGAACAGTTGCTGCGCGATAAGCACCTGACGATTGTCGGGATCGTGACGCAACCGGATCGACCGGCCGGCCGGAGCAAACATGCCCAGCCGCCCCCCGTCAAACAGTTGGCCGAGGCTCTGGGGCTGGGCAGGCTGGTGTATCAACCACCGACACTGCGCGATCCGAGTGTTGTGGCGCAGATTGCGGCACTCCGCCCCGATCTCGGGGTTATTGCAGCCTATGGCGAGATCCTGCGGCGTGATGTGCTGGCGATACCGCCCCATGGCTACCTGAATATTCACCCATCGCTGCTGCCACGCTACCGTGGGCCGGCACCGGTAACGGGTGCGATCCTGGCCGGCGATCGCGAAACTGGTGTGTCGATCATCCGCCTGACGCCCAGAATGGATGCCGGGCCGATTGTGGCACAGCTGCGTATGCCTATGCCGGATGCCGCACGCGCCGGGGCATTGACCGAAGAATTGTTTGTTCGTGGTGCCGATCTGCTGGCGGGTGGTATCGAACCGTATGTGGCGGGTACACTGGTGCCGCAACCGCAGGATGAAACGCAAGCGACGTATACGCAGTTGCTGAAGAAGGAGGACGGCCGCATCGATTGGGCGCTTCCGGCATTACAGCTCGAACGAATGGTACGTGCCTATGATCCATGGCCGGTGGCATGGTGCATGTGGCGCGGTGCGCCGCTCAAGATCCTCGACGCACGCCTGGCGGCATCGATTGGCGCAACGCCGGGAAGGATCGACGGTACGCTGGTGGCATGTGGAAGTGAAGCGCTCGAACTACTGCTGGTGCAACCGGCCGGCAAGCGTGCCATGCCGGCGCACGACTGGATGCGCGGCCAGCGGCCAG
This sequence comes from uncultured Chloroflexota bacterium, assembly GCA_937859575.1. Taxonomy (GTDB): domain Bacteria; phylum Chloroflexota; class Chloroflexia; order Chloroflexales; family Roseiflexaceae; genus CALLZL01. The sequence continues at coordinate 984 of CALLZL010000388.1, read as the reverse complement.
CAGCGGGCGAACGGCTGGAGTAATACGGCATGAGTAATCTGGTGAGCCGCATGCTGCGGGCACAACTGCCATTCTGGCTGGCGTTACCGATGATGATGGCGAGTATTGCTATCGGTGTCGGCGGCGGTTACCTGCTAGCCCTCGAACGGACAACCCCCTGCCCCCTGACACGATCCGAATGCGCCGAGCTCGATAACTTCTGGCGCGCATGGCGGATCGCAACCGAGTTCTTTGTCGATCCGGCCGCGACACGCCCTGAGGCAATGGCCGAAGGGGCGATTATCGGTATGCTCGACAGCCTGGGCGATCAGGGGCATACCGTCTATCTGTCACCCGATGTGGCCCGTGCCGAACGCGAGCGCCTGAGTGGGAGTTTCGAAGGAATCGGAGCCTATATCGATATCCGCGACGGCCAGCCGCTGATTGTGGAGCCGATCGAAGGATCACCGGCCGAACGTGCCGGTTTACGCGCCGACGACCAGATCATGGCGGGTGATGGGCGCGGCTTGCTGGGGAACTCCAGCAGCGAAATGCTGAACATGATTCGTGGGCCGAAAAGGACCACCATAACCCTGACGATCCAGCGTGTCGATGCGGCACAACCCACGGTAATCGAGGTCACCCGCGACGAAGTTCTGCTGCTGAGTGTGTCGTGGCGCATGCTGCCCGATGATGTCGCGCATATTCGAATCAATCGTTTTGCCCAGCGTACCGGCGATGAGCTACGTACCGCGCTGGCCGAGATTCGCCGCGTTAATGCACGGGCGATTGTGCTCGATCTGCGCAATAACTCGGGTGGGTTGGTGACGCAGTTGATGGTGGTGGCGAGCCAGTTCTTACCCCCCGAAACAACCGTGATGATCGAACAGAACCGCGCCGGTACCACCACCCCCTACCGTACCAGCGGGAACGGCTTCGCGGGCGAGCGGCCCCCGGGCGCGGTTGGGGACCACCCCAAAGCCAGGGGGGGCGGGGGCCCCGCCC